>CAZUQY010000001.1:0-46356 GCA_964622935.1 uncultured Bacteroidales bacterium
ACAAATGAAAAATCCTATTTTGTTTTTAGGGAAAAATATAAATCCGAATATGAAATTCGTGACAGTCTCCAGCGACTTGAGTTTTATCCTTTTGTTTATAATACTGAGCAGTTTGATTCCATATTAAATAAAATCGATATTTGGTTACCGAACTTTTTGGATTCTCTGGAAAAAGAATCTTACCGTAGCAGAATCAATAACTTACAAAATATTCCGCTTTATCTTCCTCGAATAAGATACTCTGATATCTATGGCGACAAGTACCTTAAGTGTTATACCGATTCTAAAAAAAGCTTACATATAAAAAGCTTTTTACAATTTGATGTAAGCATTCTAGGAATTGGAAATGACGATAAACTTGAAAAAGAAATCAACCAAAATGTCTATAATAAAAGCTCTGGTGCAATAAAGGACACTAATTTAAACATTAATGAAAATATCGAAAATTACAGTCAATTATTCTTTAAAATGCACGGACTAGATACCGTTTTCACAACAAATATAGTTACCTGGCCTGCTCCAACAACATATAACCCTCGTAACGAAATTGCTAAAAATGCTACAGATATAAGCCAATTTGTAAATCTGGCAAATCATGAAATTCATTTTACCGGAGATATTTCATTCAACAATTTTGTTTATATCCCAATTGGATACCATGTATTTTTTGACGAAGCTTGTAGTGTTGACTTTACAAACAAATCTGGATTTATTAGCTGTTCTCCTGTAATCATAAATGGAACCAAAGACAAACCTGTTAAAATATTTTCATCAGATGAAACAGCAAATGGGTTTACTATTCTACAGGCAGAAGGAAAGTCAGAAATAAACTATGCGATTTTTGATAATTTAAACACACTCGATTATAATGGATGGGTACTAACTGGCGCTGTTACTTTTTATGAGTCGGAAGTTGAAATTACTAACACTATTTTTTCCGACAATCATTGCGAAGACATGTTAAACACTGTGAGAAGTAATTTCTTGGTCGAGAATTGCACTCTTAAAAATACTTTTGGCGACTCACACGATTCGGATTTTTGTACCGGAACTCTGCTTAATTGCGATTTTATCAATAATGGCAACGATGCTATTGACTTTTCTACAAGCAAAGTTGAAATAATTGACTGTAGAATAAATGGCGCAGGAGATAAAGGTGTCAGTGTTGGTGAAAACACAAAAGCAGTTATAAAAAACATTAAAATAAATAATGTAAACATCGGAATAGCTTCAAAAGACTTATCGCATGCTGAGATTAATGGCTGCGAAATAACAAATGCTAATTATGGGTTTGTACTACTACAGAAAAAAATCGAATATGGACCGGCGTCAATAACTGCTGAGAATTGCACAATAAATGATGTTTGGACAAAATCACTAATAGAGAAAAATTCTTTATTAAAACTAAACGGAAAAACAATAAAAGGAAAAAATCATAAATTAAAAGCACTTTTTTACGAGTAAAAAAATACAAGGGGAGGGCCGGGTGCTTCGAAAGCCTCAACAACCCTAATACAGAATAATAATAAAGTATAAATATTTAAAAACCGAATGATATGAACAATTACGAAAAGATTTTACAGTATTTTAATTTCGAACCACAGGAAATTGATATCAATTTGTTCCTAATCAATGCAGCTATGGTAATAGTCCTGTCAGTTATTCTAGAACTAACATACAGACGTTGTGCGAATAGCCTTTCTAACAAGAGTCAATTTTCTTACAACTTTGTTATGCTTTCGCTAATAACCATGTTGATTATAACTTTAGTAGGAAGCTCTGTGGCTTTGTCTCTTGGTTTGGTTGGAGCCTTATCTATTGTAAGGTATCGTGCTGCCATTAAAGAACCAGAAGAGTTAACTTATTTGTTTCTCGCAATTGCAACGGGTCTTGGCATGGGAGCAAACCAACCGGTTGTCACCGTAATCTCATTCCTGATTCTAATTACTGTTATTTGGGTAAGATATTTTATTAAACCAATGAACAAACTAAATGCATACAACCTTGTGGTAAACATACAAAACCCTGCAGATGGTGATATGGAAAAAATTGTAGGCATTATAAATTTGAATTTTAAAAGACCTGTCCTAAGAAGATTCGATCAGAGTAAAAAAAATCTTGATCTTGCTTTTCGTGTTAAAGTCAAAAATATAGACTTGCTTACTGAATGCAAAAACGCTATTCTAAAAATTGATAACACAACAGTTTCTTTTGTAGATATACAATAACTTTTATTCAAACATCACAGTCACATTATTCATATACACAGGTACAGCACTCGAACATTTTACAATTACCTGAACACTGTTTCCGTTAGTCGGATCAGAATCAAAAACAAACGGAAGTGTGTAATATTTTAGACTAGTTGGAATTGAATTTAACACCTCTATTTTTTCATCTATCAATGTTTCTTCATCAAACAATCTAAAAGTAATTTCAATTTGATCTGCTGAGGCTTCTGAATCTGATTTAAAGACCCCGGTAAAACTAAAATCGTTATTTATTTGAGTTTGTGGATCGATGAGAGTATCTAGAATTAATAACGTATCTGTAGAATTATTAAATTTATACATGTAGTCTTCATTATGAGTAAATGACACATTCTCTACAGGATAATTTTCATAATCATCAAATGTCAGTTTTTGAAGATATTTGTATCCATTCTGCACAAATAAAAGACTGTCAATATCGCGATATGTCCATGTGAACTCCCCCTCATCAACATTATGATTTAATTCAAGAATAAGGTCTTTTTCATATGTCCACCACTGGTCATCTTCCCATCGGTACTTAATATTGTATAGTCCACATCCAAGAAAAACAATATCATCTGTCGAACGCATGTCTACTTTTTTATAAGTGGCTCCCATATCTCCCATAATACAGATAACTTCAATGCCACGATTCTTAACTTCTACTAATTTTGGATAAATACTTTGAACAAAATTATTATTTGTGGAATCGCAATTTGAATTCCAATACCTTAAATTTGAGTGGCAATAAGTATATGGCGCAGGTAAGCCCGGTACGTCAACCCACAAACCCCAGTGAAATAATAAAATAAGATGTGATGATTGTTCAATTGTATCGGTTACATTACAAATGATATCAAATTGATTGTTCAAGTTTTCGCAATCATCAGGGGCTAGGTTTGTGTCAAGATTTATAACTGTAATATTATTAAAATTATCTGCATAGTATGATTTTTTACCTGTATAAGATTCCCAATAATCCAGATTTCCGTTACGTCTGTCATGATTTCCAAAGCAAAAATAATTGTGGGGCTCACAAATCTTTAAATGCTCTTGTAAATACACCAATGCTGACTCACCCATTAGTGTTTCTGAACAAATATCTCCGCCTAGCCAAATATGATCATAACCCGATTTATCCAGCTCTACAAGTCTGGAGTCAATTATTGTTTCTCCCATATAAGTATGAGCAGTAAATAAGTACTTTTGATTATTCTGTGCCTGTGTAAACAAACCAAAACCAAACAAGACTAAACCTATAAATACTAAACGGTTCATTAAAAAATTATTTAATCACGATTATCTTTGTTGTTTCCGAAAAATCACTGTTTTCTGTTTTAATAAAATATTGACCTGCTCTAAATCCTGATAAATCAATTTCAAACACATAGTCAGAATCAACAATTGAATATTCGCTTTCATAAACTATTTGTCCATTAATGTTATATATACTTATCTGAATAGTTGAATTATTAAAAAACATTGAACTAAAAACTATTTTACAGTAATCTGTAACCGGATTTGGAAATATATAAAGATCTGGTGCAAATTCGCTTTTCTTATTTAGTTCAAAATTTTTAAGAACAACAAAGTTGTCCTCTCCATCAATTGTCACTGTTCCTAAAATATAAATACCTGTATCTATGACCTCAATTCCTGCAGCATATCCACGATAGTCAGTAAAAACATTTTGTTCTTCTAAAACCTCTCCATCAGCATCTGTTTTTATATAATATATTGTTGGGTATTCTTCGCCTGAACTTGCCGAGGTGCCAACAATATAAATATTGCCTTCATCATCAATTTCCATATCTGAAGCATATTCAAAATTTGAACCTCCAAATGTTTTTACCCAATCAAATTCATAATCATTGTTTAATAACCCAAGACAAATGTCGAAACTATTATTTTCGCTGTAACTCTGAGAATGAAATAGAATATAAAATTTATCATTCGGTGCAGGCAATATTTTCACAGGAATATCATGATATCTTGCGGAAATAATTTTATCACGAACCACTACTCCCATAGAATTTACTTCAACAAACAATAAATCTGCGTTTGCATGCGAACTCATATGCCATATTGTGGATGGATTAAAAAACCCTCCCTGACTACATAGCAACAAAAGATTTTCATTTTCCAGTTCAAGAATATCAACAATATGTGAAGGCATATAATCACTGTAAGTATATTCCCAAAGTTTTTCTCCGTCACAAGTAGTCTTTACTAAATAAGAGTCATATAAAACATCTCCTCTGTCAACACCACCTATTAAATACTCTCCCGAATTCAAAACTTTTGCAATATAGGCGTGTTGTGAATTTGAATTTCCGTGGTGATTTGTCCATCGTGACTCTATTTGCGAGTTGATTTTTGTTAAAATCACTTCACTATTCAGAGATTCTCTCCAAAAAGAAAACCCTGCAATAATAAAGTCATCTCCTGCTTTGCAAATACTTCTGTATTCATCATAATCTGCTTTGCCCCATGTGTTATAACTAAACGACCCTTCAATGATATTATATTTCACAATAAAGCCATCCCGAGTTCCATTTCCATAAGATTTTGTATATCCGGTCAAATACAAAATATAACCATCTGAAATCATACTAAAAGCATGTTCATCAGAAGAACCGCCAAAGACCTGACAACTGCTATTGGAATACAAAACAACAAAAAGACTAAACAATATATATCTTTTTACAAAACACATCATATAAGCAAATATACTATAATATTATATTAATATGCTAAATAGTTGTTTGAAAAAAGCATTCTGACTCAATAACGGCCAATCCGGCTACTAATCCACGATATTACTTTGAATTTAATTAATAAATACAATATCATCATTAGGATTAAAAAAATAGACTTTTAATTTGTTGCTTTTAAATGTGTTGTCTTTGAAGAATGTCCATTCATAAGAAATGTTTCCAGATTTATCCATTATTGAATTAATGCTACTTCCTTGCCATATCGAATCAGATTGAGATACTAACATAGCGTTGGAATCATGTGAAATATCAATGATGTTTGCTATTCAAACATCACAGTTACATTATTCATGTAAACTGGAACAGAGCTCAAGCTTTTGGCAATTACCTGAACACTGTTTCCGTTAATCGAATCAGAATCAAAAACAAACGGAAGTATGTAATATTTCAGACTAGTTGGAATTGAATTTAACACCTCTATTTTTTCATCTATCAATGTTCCTCCATCAAACAATCTAAAAATAATTTCTATTTGATCTGCTGAGACTTCAGAATCTGATTTAAAGACCCCGGTAAAACTAAAATCGTTATTTATTTGAGTTTGTGGATCGATGAGAGTATCTAGAATTAATAACGTATCTGTAGAATTATTAAATTTATACATGTAGTCTTCATTATGAGTAAATGACACATTCTCTACAGGATAATTTTCATAATCATCAAATGTCAGTTTTTGAAGATATTTGTATCCATTCTGCACAAATAAAAGACTGTCAATATCGCGATATGTCCATGTGAACTCCCCCTCATCAACATTATGATTTAATTCAAGAATAAGGTCTTTTTCATATGTCCACCACTGGTCATCTTCCCATCGGTACTTAATATTGTATAGTCCACATCCAAGAAAAACAATATCATCTGTCGAACGCATGTCTACTTTTTTATAAGTGGCTCCCATATCTCCCATAATACAGATAACTTCAATGCCACGATTCTTAACTTCTACTAATTTTGGATAAATACTTTGAACAAAATTATTATTTGTGGAATCGCAATTTGAATTCCAATACCTTAAATTTGAGTGGCAATAAGTATATGGCGCAGGTAATCCCGGTACGTCAACCCACAAACCCCAATGAAATAATAAAATAAGGTGTGATGATTGTTCAATTGTATCAGTTACATTACAAATGATATCAAATTGATTGTTCAAGTTTTCACAATCATCAGGAGCTAAATTTGTGTCAAGATTGATAACTGTAATATTATTGAAATTATCAGCATAGTACGATTTTTTACCTGTGTAAGATTCCCAATAATCCATATTTCCATTACGTCTATCATGATTGCCAAAGCAAAAATAATTGTGCGATTCCTGTATTTTAAGTTGTTCTTGCAAATACACCAAAGTACTTGGATTCATCAAAGTTTCTGAACAAATATCTCCGCCTAGCCAAATATGATCATAACTCGATTTATCCAGCTCTACAAGTCTAGAGTCAATTATTGTTTCCCCCATATAAGTATGAGCAGTAAACAAATACTTTTGATTGTTCTGTGCCTGTGTAAACAAACCAAAACTAAACAAGACCAAAAGTATAAATACTAAACGATTCATTAAAAAATTATTTAATCACAATTATCTTTGTTGTTTCCGAAAAATCACTGTTTTCTGTTTTAATAAAATATTGACCTGCTCTAAATCCTGATAAATCAATTTCAAACACATAGTCAGAATCAACAATTGAATATTCGCTTTCATAAACTATTTGTCCATTAATGTTATATATACTTATCTGAATAGTTGAATTATTGAAAAACATTGAATTAAAAACTATTTTACAGTAATCTGTAACCGGATTTGGAAATACATACAAATCAGGTGAAAATTCGCTTTTCTTATTTAATTCAAAATTCTTCAGTAACACAAAATTATCATCTCCCTCGACTGTAACGGTTGCTAAGATATAAATAACCGTATCAATTATTTCAATCCCGGCTGCATAACCACGATAATCAGTATAAACATCTTCCTCTTCAAGAACCTCACCATTAGCATCTGTTTTTATATAATATATTGTTGGGTATTCTTCGCCTGAACTTGCCGAGGTGCCAACAATACAAATATTGCTTTCATCATAAATCTCCATATCTGCAGCATATTCAAAACCTTCTCCACCATATGTTTTTGTCCAAATAAAATCATAATTCTCTGAAATTAAACTTAAACAAATATCAAAGCTGTTCCCTGGATTAACGCTTTGTGAATGCCATAATAAATAAAATTGGTCATTAGGTGCGGACAATATTTTCACTGGAATATCATGATAAGGAAGTTGAAATATCGTATCATTAACAACACTGCCATCAGTGTCAATTTCAATAAACAATACATCTGCGTCTGCATGTGAGCTCATATGCCATATTGTAGATGGATTAAAAAATCCTCCCTGACAACTTAAAAGTAAAATATTACCATTTTCTTTTTGCAATATATCCACCGTATGAGCTGGCATATATTCTTCATATGTATATTCCCAAATCAGTTCGCCTTGTTGATCTGTTTTAACAATATACGGGCCATAAAGGCCAATACTTCTATCAACTCCACCAAGTAAATAATTTCCTGACTGCAACATGATTGTAGAATATGCATGTTGATAATGCCAGTTCCCAAAAGGCTTTGTCCATTCCAATTGAAGATTCTCATCCAATTTAGTTAAAACAGATGCTAAGCCAACACCATCTCTCCAATAAGAATAACCGCCAAGAATTATATTATCACCTGCTTTGTATATGCTTCGAAATTCATCATACTCAGTTTTTCCCCACGTATTGTATGAAATAACATGATCCACAATTTGGTACTTTACAACAAAACCATCTCTGTTTCCTATACCATAGGATTTTGTAAAGCCGGTCATATAAAGATTGGTCCCATCAGAAATCATATCAAATGCTTTCTCATCTGAAACACCACCAATGAATTGTGCAAAAGTATGAAGACATATTAAGACAAATACTAAAAATATAAATACTGATTTACACATTCTACAATCTAAATTAATTAAAGCAAAATTATCAAATAATATTTGAATATTATAAACAAATAGGAAAATACTGCATGAAGAAAAACTAATTTTACCACAGTTATTTTTACTAAAACTTTCTTCTGCCATTTTGTCAGAGTTTTGTGGAAAATTATTAACTTTGCAAATAAATTATTTTGATTGAATAGATTATGAATTTGCAGAGCATAAAGCAAAGATTTGAGATTATTGGAAATTCGGCAGGACTAAATCGTGCCCTAGATATTGCAGTGCAGGTTGCATCAACAGACTTATCGGTTTTAATATCCGGCGAAAGTGGTGTTGGAAAAGAGAGAATCCCTCAAATTATTCACTCACAAAGCTTACGAAAACACAGTAACTATATAGCTGTCAACTGTGGTGCAATTCCGGAAGGGACTATTGATTCGGAGTTATTCGGCCACGTAAAAGGATCGTTTACCAGTGCTCATAGTGATAGAAAAGGTTATTTCGAAGAGGGCAATAATGGAACTATTTTTCTTGATGAGGTTGCGGAATTACCACTTTCTACTCAAGTTAGATTACTAAGAGTTTTAGAAACCGGCGAGTTTATTCGAGTTGGTTCTTCAAAAGCAGAAAAAACCAATGTTAGGGTAGTTGCAGCGACTAATGTTGACCTTGCAATTAGAGTAAGTGAAGGTAAATTTCGCGAAGATCTGTATTATCGACTTAATACTGTTCCAATTTTTATGCCCCCACTTCGTAACAGGCAAGGAGACATTTACCTTTTATTTCGCAAATTCGCATCTGATTTTGCTGAAAAATACAGAATGCCCACCATAAAACTAACCGAAGATGCAATTGAAGGTCTTAATGCATATCGCTGGCCCGGTAACATTAGACAACTAAAAAATATTACCGAGCAAATTTCAATAATCGAAGAAAAAAGAATTATAACCGGTGAAATATTAAAAACCTATCTTAAAGGAGCTGACACATCACAATTACCAGCACTAATTAAAAAAAGTAATTCATACGAAGATTTTTCGTCTGAAAGAGAGATTCTTTATCAGGTTTTGTTCGACATGAAAAAGGATATGAATGAACTTAAACTTTTGGTTAATGATATTATTCGTCAAAATCCTGATGTAAAAGTAAATGATTATGGAGCCAAGATTGTGAAACCCTATAATGATGAAATAGAACACTTTAATGTTAATAACATTTATAGAGACGAAAACACTAATAATAAAACTAGTTTTGAGGATCAAGGTGAAGTAGTTGAAGAAGTTTTATCCTTATCAGAACAAGAGAAAGAACTAATAATAAAATCTCTTGACAAAAACAATAATAAGCGAAAACTTGCAGCAGAAGAACTGGGGATATCGGAAAGAACATTATACAGGAAAATTAAAGAATACAACATAACAAAGTAATTTAATTGGCAGATTGTCAATATAATATCAAACAAATTTTAACGTTCAGTACATAAACATGAAATTAAAAAGGATATATCTTTTCGCTCTAGTCTTCGGATTGTCAATCCTAAGCTCTTGCACAGGCGGTTATTCTTTTACCGGCGCTGAAATAAATGCAAATACAAAAACTATCACTATTGAATTTTTCCCAAACCGATCAAGCCTTGTACAACCAAATTTAAGTAATGTTTTTACCGAAACATTAAAAGACAAATTTGCTACACAAACTAATCTAGAACTTGTGAACTACAACGGGGACTTAAAGATTGAAGGTGAAATAATTAACTATAAAGTTACTGCACAAGCGTATCAGGGGAACGAAACAGCTGCTTTAAACCGTCTTACAATTACAGTTAAAGTTAGATTCACAAATCTATACGAACCCGAAAAAGATTTTGAAACAAATTTCTCGAGATATTCAGATTTTGACAGCCAGCAAAGCTTGAGTACAGTTGAAACTGAGCTTATGGATGAAATATGTCAAGAGCTTGCCGTAGATATTTTTAATAAAGCTGTTGCAAATTGGTAAAATGAACAAGGAACAATTTATAAAATACGCCACAGATTTTTCAAGCCTTAACAATACAAGCCTTGAAGAACTAAAGCTGCTTATAGATGAATTTCCACATTTTCAAACAGCATGGGTATTATATGCTAAAAATCTTGACAAAATTAAGGATGTAAGATTTGAAAATAACCTAAAAATTGCTGCAACTCATGTTGCAGACAGAAGAGTTCTTAAACACATCATTGAAGGCACCTATCCAACTCAATTACCTAACGAAAAAACTTCAACTCAACCTGAAAATGAACTAGAGACCAAGTCTAAAATAATTTCTAATGAAATTCCACAAGTAAACGAAGATAAAGATCTAATCGTTCCAGTTAAAGAATTTAATTCTGAACACAATGAGACTTCTGCTAATCAGAAACTTGAATATACAAACTCGGATACAGAAACGTTAGTGCCCGAAATAGAAGAATTACAAATAAATTCAAAATCACCTGAACAAGAAGAGTTAATGACTAAAATTGAAGATAATTCTATTTTAAGCAACATCAATTTACAATCAGAAAAAACAACAGACAAAGAACAGGAAATAAATAATTTAGACCCTATTACAGCAAAATCAGAAAGCAATTATATCCCAGATACCTCATCTGCTGATAGAATTTTACAAAATATTGAGTCCATTAAATCAGGAGAAACTTCCACAGCAACATCAGATAGTGATGCCGATGATAAAAAACAAGACCTTGAGCAAATAATTACCCAACGTCTAAAAGAACTTGGAATTAACCAAGAACATAAAAAATCTAATCTATATCCCGAAAATGGGATAGAAATTTTGGATTCTGATGAATTCACAAAATCAGAAACCAGTTCTAATAAAGAAAAACAATATGCCAAACCTAATTTGAAATCTGAAGATTTTTTAAATTTTGAGTTCGAAAATCAATCAAGTGCAAAGAATGATAAAAAAAATATCGAATTAAATATTGAGCAAAAAACCGAGTTAATTGACAAGTTTTTATCTTCAAATCCACGTATTGTTTCACAAAAGAATTACACCTCAAATGGCTCATTATCAGCAGACTTAGCACTATCAGAAAACGAAGAATTATTTAGCGAAACCTTAGCAAAAATTTATATAAAACAGAGCCATTTTGACAAAGCAATTTTAACTTATGAAAAATTATGTTTGAAATATCCCGAAAAAAACATTTACTTTGCGGGTCAAATTGAAAAAATTAAGGAATTAATAAAAAATAAATAGAATTAGTTATGTATATCTTTTTCTCAATAATGATTATCGTGTGTGCAGTACTATTGATTTTAATTGTACTTGTACAAAATAGTAAAGGTGGTGGATTAGCATCAGGTTTCGGACAAGGAAATCAGGTAATGGGTGTTAAAAAAACTGCTGATTTCCTAGAAAAAGCAACTTGGACACTAGCTGTTGGATTAGTTGTGTTTTGTTTATTAGCAAGCTTTTCAATCCCTAATAGAAAAGTTGAAGAACCTGTTGCTACAGAACAACCAACACAAAACACACCAACTGCACCTGCAACTCCTGCAGAATAGTTAAAAAAACGTTATTAATATAAAAATAAATCATCGCAATGCTGCGATGATTTATCAATTAATGATAGTGAAAACGTCACATCTTCCACAAAACTCATAACAAGTTAAAGTAATTGCAATAACAATTATTTTATATATATTTTCTTTGTTTGTGTCTTTCCATTGCTCCCAATGCTTATAAGATAAACTCCTGAAGCCAACTTACCAAGTGACACTTCTGAATTGTATCTATTAAGGCCTGCAACAAGAACTACTTTTCCACTCATATCATAAATAGACAATTTAGCAGCACTTGATTCCAAATTACTGAGATACAAAATGTTTGAATTAGAATTAAATGAAATTTCAATATTAGAATCCTCCTGTTCAATATCGGTGCTTCCTAACACAAGAGGGTCTTGATTTGTAATTTCATATATCTTTCCACTTGCATAACCCGGAGTATATATTCTCACTACATTATCGTTTCGCCCTACACCAACATCAATTAAAGCTGTCGCCCCGGTTGCTGCATCAATAGTCGTTGCATCATACTGACCAGAACCGGAATTATATCCTAGTTCCATAAATGGCAAAGCAATAGAAGTGTTATATAAATAATACTTTTCATCGCTTTTTGTTTGTGCGGCAAATAAAAATGATCTTCCTGTACGTGAATATATTTGTTGAGCATCCCATGCCTCTCCATTACGTGTAATCTCATGAATCCCACTATTGTCTTGTGTGTAAATTCTCTGCAATCCATCATTGCGACCATCAGTTATTACTACTGTTTCCGGCCAACCGTTTGATGCAGATGCTGAAGTTGAATCACTCCATGACGATCCATCCCAAGTAAATTCTTTTACATGATTTCCAGGAGTATAATACCTTAAAACATCATCGTTTCTACCATTCCCGAAAAAAACAGGACCTTCAGTACCATGTGCTGTACTAATATCAATAAAATCCCATCCAGAACCATTCCACTGATATTCTCTTTGAATAATCCACCCCGCTACATATACTCTGTTAACACCATCACCATGAGCATCTCCAACTAATATTGATAACATTGGCTTTGTTGGACTATCTAAGGTCACTCTATCCCAAGAAGCTCCATTCCAAGTATATTCATATATATTACTAGTAGTTCCTCCCCACTCTGCAACATATAATCGCAAAATCCCATCATTTCTACCATTACCTATTGAAAGAGTTACTAAATTAGTAAGTGAAGTGCCAACAGTGGCTGTCATTTCCCAACTTGTACCACTATAAGTCCACTCGTAAATTGCCCCATCTGTTGCTTCTCCACGCGTACTAACATAAACCCGGTTGGTACCATCGTTATGCCCATTTCCCACACAAATTCCATATGTCTTATCATTTGGACATATCCCAATTTCTGTTACTGTCCATTCTTGCCCAAATATCAATCCTGAGGCAAAAAGTAAAATAATTAAAACAAGTTTCGTTTTCATAAACTAGCATTTTAGTACTTGTATGATAGACGTCGTATATTTTTAGCAGTTGCCTTCATAACATTATTAATTTTTATTTAAATTGCAGCAAATTTAAACATTGTGAAAATTACATATTTAATAATATCCATTTTAACCGGGATTTGCTTTCTTACATCTTGCGAAAGTAATTTTATCCGCTTTGAAGACGAAGGAACTTATGTAACTGATACTACAAGTCCAATAGATCTCGTTTCTTTTCAGACTGCAATTGTTCCAATAATACAAAACAATTGTGCATCTTGCCATTTTGCCGGAACAAATCCAGATTTAGAATCACCCGGAATGTATGATGTTATAATCAACCATAGCTATATTAATCTTGGAGACCCTGAAAATAGTGGGCTTTTAATTCTACCTGACCCTGGACATGCCGACGATTATCTTACTGGCACAGAGCACACATTAATTATTACTTGGATAGAACAAGGGGCATTAAACAACTAAATCAATTATGAAAATTCAGATAATAATCTCAACAATATTACTTTTTCTAGTTGTTTCATTAACCCTTTCTGCACAAGAAGATGAAATAGCAGAAACAAAAAAACCAAAACACAAGGCTGTGTTAAATCCATGGTTCTCTTCAACTGTGATTGATGCACAAACTAGCTTTACTCCTAAAAAAGGGGATATCGAATTTATAATACACCATCGGTTTACTTCAATCGACAATGGCATTTCCGATTTATTTGGATTTTATGGAGCCTCAAATATTAGACTTGGTTTAAATTATGGTATTACAGACAAATTAATGATTGGTTTTGGTACAGAAAGAGATAAAAGAATGCAAGAGTTTCTTGTAAAATACAAAATTCTTCAACAATCAAGAGATAATGTTATTCCTGTGTCTGTTGCAATATTTGCCAACACATGTATTAATGCTCGCGAAACAGACTATTGGGGTACTGACTATTCTTTTACAGATCGACTTTCATATTATTCGCAAATCATTGTAAGTCGCAAATGGACATCATCACTAACAACTCAATTGGGATTAGGGTATGCACATATTAATAAAGTTGATAGCTACAGAGTTGCAAACAGTGATTCTGTTTCTGAAACAATTACTTATTACCCAAAATATTATAACGATGCTCTCGGACTCAGCGTTGTTGGTCGGTATAAGATTAACAATACCTTTACAGTTATTGCAGAGTTTGAAAAACCTTTAGCTTTAAAAAAGTCTAGCAGCGGTGGACATTATAATCACGGTGAAATTCCAAAACCAATAAAAGCAAAGCCAAATGTTGCGCTTGGTTTTGAAATAAGTACGATGACACACTCGTTTCAATTATTTGCATCATCTTACCGAGCAATTATACCTCAAAACAATCTAATAATGAATAATTTTGACATTACAGAAAAAAATGGCATAATGCTTGGATTCAATATAGTCGTAAAATTTTAAAAATATCAGATATGAAATCAAAGAAATTACTATTTTTTATCGCATTCTCTGTTCTTATTATTTTAGGTTTGAGTGCGTACAAACTAGCTAAAGACCCTTGGAAAGTTCCTGACACATACAAGAGCAAAAAGAACCCCGTTGCGAGCACAAAACAAGGTTTAAGTTACGGAAAAGAACTTTACGAAATGTCTTGTTCAAGTTGCCATGGAGCTTCAGGTAAAGGCAATGGTGTAAAAGCAAAAAACTTGGACATTGAATTATACGACCTAACAAGTGCTGATTTTCAATCCAAATTTACAGATGGTGAAATTTACTATCAGTCATTTATCGGCAGATATCGCTGGCACGATTTCCGTTCAGCCGTCCCAGACGAAGAAGATAGATGGAATGTTGTAAATTATATAAGATCCTTAAAAAAATAATATCTTTGGGAATGACTTAGGGAATTAAATAAGCAATTCCCTAGATTTTTTCTTTCTCTTTTAATATTTACCTAAATCAACCAATTATGAAATGGCTTTATCTTGTTCTCGGAATTGTATCTTTTGGATTATCTTTTTTTATGTATAAATATGGTGGCAATTACTCCAGCCTTAGTCAGTACATGAGATACTTCTACGCTCCACTACCAATTGGGGGATACTTTATTTATGGTTTTATCCGTAAAATGATGGATAAAAAACAGAAGTAGGATTTGACTTTTGTTATTTACTAGCAAACTTTCAATAAGGCTGATTTAGCTGATTATTTGCATCTCGCCGTCTACAATCCCATCCCTGTCCAGGAGACTTAGTAACTCTATCTCTTCTAATTCTTATTATCCATGCTTTGCATAATCTGAAAAAGTGTATTCAACAGCGTCAGCAGCCTGAGGGGACCCACAAATTCTACCTTTCATGTTTTTACACAAATACTCGAGATTATTATATGATGTGAAATCGGCAAGCACCTCACTAAAAATATTTTTCACCATAAGACTATCTTCTGCTTTATAAGAATACCCTTGAATGCTAGTCTGTGCTAACGATGCAGTAATTGAAAAACACAAAATTAAAATTGTTTTCATTTATTCCCTTTATAAAATTACCTTTTAAAACTCTTTGCAAGTTCAAGAAGCTTTTTGCTTTCCTCATCACCACTCACTAACTCTAAATTATGAGCCATTGGCACAAATTTCTCATCAACATGAACGTAACTAACAAAGCCATCAGCAATAACATCCTCAGTTCCTTGCTCTGTTGCAAGCACATAAATTGTCAAGCTGGTTTTTCCGGCATAAACAAGCTTTGATTTGTAATGAACTATGGCACCCGGATAAACTGGTTTTTTGCAATTCATTTCGTTTACCTTTAAAAATAAAAGATTCTCGGCTTTCAACAATGATGTTGCTGTAAAAAAAGCTGTCTCAAACAACCATTCTGCAATTGTTCCTGCAAACAAACTTCCGTGATGGTTAAGATCTCTTGATTTTACATATCTTATTGAATTGATATATTTTGGTGTAATAATTTGCTTCCCCATAATTTGTTTTTGCACAAAAATAATAAAAAACCGATTAGATGAGAAGTTGAGTTTCTATTAAACTTTTTGCTAAATTCGCAATACTAATTATCCCTCATGTCGAAATCGTTTGTTAAGGACATACAGTATTATAAGTTTA
The DNA here is from genome assembly GCA_964622935.1 of uncultured Bacteroidales bacterium. Classification (GTDB taxonomy): domain Bacteria; phylum Bacteroidota; class Bacteroidia; order Bacteroidales; family ML635J-15; genus Bact-19. The sequence goes on from CAZUQY010000001.1 coordinate 16,139, forward strand.
GTCTTTATGGTTTTTTCAAAAATCTAACATTCTTTGAGCCATTTCTTATCCTTTTCTTTCTAGAAAAAGGTCTTAGCTTTTGGCAAATAGGAATTGTATATTCGGTTAGAGAAATAACTCGCAATATTTTTGAAATCCCCAGTGGCTTTATTGCAGATGCATTAGGCAGAAGAAAAACTTTAATAATTTCGCTTTTAGTTTATGCTGGGTCATTTGTTGTGTTTTATTTTTCAGACTCATATACTTTGATATTACTTGCAATGATAATTTTTGCCCTAGGTGATGCATTTCGTACTGGTACCAACAAAGCCATGATTTACGATTACATAACTGAAAAAGGGTGGAAGAATCAAAAAGTTCATTATTACGGGCACACACGTTCATGGTCACAAAGCGGCTCTGCTTTGAGTTCATTAATTGCAGCAGCAATTGTAATAGCTTTTCAAAATTACACAGTAATATTCCTTGCTTCAGTTTTGCCTTATCTAATAGACGCAGCAATCGTATTTTCATATCCTAAAAATTTAGAGGGCAAAACACACAAACTGCACGCAAAAAAGCTATTAGCTGCCTTTAAAACAACGTTTAAAGACCTTTTTGTTGTTTTTAAGAACCCAAAGTATTGGCGAGCAATAAATTTGCATTCTGCTCACTCCGGATATCATAAAGCAATTAAGGAATACATTCAACCTTTGATAATTATTGTAGCATTAGGATTTCCATTCTTACCAAATTGGACAGACGAAAAAAGAGAGGCTATCTTTATCGGAATAATTTATTTTATAATCTATTTGCTTACTGCTCAAGCTTCAAAAATATCCGGAAAACTATCCGACAAATTAAAAACCCCAAACAAAGCGCTTTTTATTACTTTACTTACTGGTCTATTTGCTGGTGCCTGTGCCGGACTTGGAATAATGTTTGGCTATGAATGGTTTGGAATCTTTATGTTTCTCATTGTCTATTTGATTGAGAATCTAAGAAAGCCTATCGGAGTTGCTGCAGTTGCCGACCAATCCGACCAATCAGTAATGACGACAGTACTGTCAGTAAATTCACAGGCAGAATCGTTTTTTGCAGCTATTATTGCTCCTATTTTAGGATTATGCGCTGATAAAATTGGTTTGGGCGAAGGTCTTATCATAGTCTCAGGTGGAATGATTTTGTTGTCAATAACTATGTATACTTTTAGAAGAAACTAATGGCCACTAATGCACAAAAAGAAATAGCCTCGGATACACGAATAAAAAATAGAATTATGAATTAATATATGAAGCAAAGTATTTACTGAAACCTGTATAAAAAACATTCGTGCATCCGTAACATCTGATAATCATAAACCATATTACTATCATTACTTAATACTTCTAGCTACTAAAGCTCAAGAACACTAAAAAATACAATCTAATGTTTCCTTACATTCGTGTATTCGTGGCTCTATAAAAGTATAAATTACCTTATTAAATTTTTCCTAACACAAACTTCTTACTATATTTGAAGAAACAAAATATTTATGAAAAACATATTGATAATTCTTGCAGCAGTAATTACAATTTCATGCACCGCACAAACAAACATCAGCGAAATGAAAGAGTTCAAAAAAACAACTTGGAAAGAATTAAATGACAATGTCATTAGACTGATTGGTAAAGACTGGATGCTTATTGCAGCTGGTAATATTGATGATTATAATATGATGACTGCCAGTTGGGGAACAATGGGATGGTTATGGGAAAAACCTGTTACAACAATTTATGTCAGACCACAAAGACACACACATAACTATACAGAGCGTGAAGATTATTACACAATAAGCTTTTACAAAGAAGACAACAAAGATATTCTTAGGAAAATGGGAAGTGTTTCGGGTAGGAATTTTGACAAAATGAATTATGATAAACTCACACCCATAATCACAGAAAATGGATCAATTGCATTTAAAGAAGCCTACCTAATAATAGAATGTAAAAAGCTTTATTCAATGGTTCTAAAAGAAGACGATTTTATAGACAAAGATGTTGTTAATGACAAATACCCTGAAAGAGATTTTCATACAGTTTATTATGGTGAGATTCTAAATGTCTGGGTGAAGGAGTAAAAAAAAAGATGAGTTAAAAAAATATTATTTCGTTGCAAATTGATTCATCTGGATTCAAATAAAGCTTGCAAATCCATCACCCCAAATTCCCCAACATCCTCAATGTTTCAAAATTTAGAATTTCGATGGATTTATTGTTGATGGCGATGATATTATCGCGTTTAAGTTCTGAAAGAATTCTTACAAGGTTTTCAGTGGCAAGGCCTGAAAATTCAGCAAGATCTTTGCGTGTTATCGTAGTATCTATCGTGCTAGATTTAAATACTTTTTCAGATAAATAAATGAGAGAATCGCAGACTTTTCCTAATGCCTGTTTATTTGCAATACTTCCAAGTTTGTCGTAAACATTCTGTAATGAATTAGAATACATTTTCATTATTTCAATCGAAAAGGCAGAGTTGTTTCTTACAATTTTGTCAAAATTACTTCGCTCGACCAAACAAACTTTTGAAGGCACTAATGCCTGACATGAAAAATGATAATAGTTATCTCCATACAAACTCGACAATCCAATAATATTATATGGTTGTGAAATTTTAAAAACATGATTCTTATAATGAGAATTTTCAATGACTGCTTTTACCATCCCTTCCTTTAATATCATTATAAATGATGCAAATGAACCTTGCTTGCAAATAGTTTCTCCTTTTTTAAAGTCGATTTGCACTTTGGTCATTATTTCTATTTCTTCTTCGGTTAAACTGAATTTGGTTAAGTAATCCAAAAAGTTCTGTTCGTTATTACTCAGCTTTTGCTTATTATCAACACTTTCAGAATAAATAGCTTTTAATTTTCGGAAAGATAAATATTGATTTATTTTTTCAACAACAGTTTTAAATAGGCGATTTTCTTCTGTTAAAAATACACCTTTTTCTGCTCTAACCGGCTTAATATAACAAAGAACAATCTCTCCAACAGGTTCATTATCAACAGATAATATTTCACTCTGTTTTAATTCTGTTTTTTTAAACCCCTCAGTAGCAACTTCCGCATCATAAGCCGTGATTTTCACTTTACAAATGTCAGAATATCTCCATCCAAAAGGTAAAACTACAACAAGTTGAGAAAGAACAACATTTAATTCAGAATCAAAATCTTTCAAGATTTCATCAATCTTATACATACACTCTAATTCATTCTTCCTCTCATTAAGACTGTTGAGTATGATATCTATATTGTCTTTACTATTTTGCATGATTTTATATTATAAGACAAAAGTAAATAAAAACAAAACTCTGCCAAAAAACATTGATAAATATCAAGCATTAATGTCAAAACTTAGATATTGGATATTGCTATTTGTATTTTTTTAAGCTGTATTTTTACATCGTTAAACATTTATTAAAATTTTGAAACAATAATTTATAATTTTTTAAGGATATGAACGTAGAAAAAATCATGAACGACTTGGAAAAAAAACATCCAGGTGAAGTTGAGTATCTTCAGGCAGTTAGAGAAGTAGTTGAAACTATCGAAGACGTTTATAATGAAAACCCTCAATTTGAGGCAAACAGCATTATCGAAAGATTAATTGAACCAGACAGAATTTTAACTTTCAAAGTGCCCTGGTGTGATGATGAAGGTAATGTTCACGTAAACTTAGGTTACCGTATTCAGTTTAACAATGCTATCGGACCCTATAAAGGTGGGTTAAGATTTCACCCAAGTGTAAACCTTTCAATCCTTAAATTTTTAGGGTTTGAACAAATTTTCAAAAATGCACTTACTACACTTCCTATGGGTGGTGGTAAAGGTGGATCTGATTTCAACGCTAAAGGAAAATCAGACAAAGAAATTATGCGTTTCTGCCAGTCTTTCATGATGGAACTTTGGGAATTTATCGGTCCACAAACAGACGTACCTGCTGGTGACATAGGTGTTGGTGGAAAAGAGATTGGTTACATGTACGGAATGTATAGAAAATTAGCTAAAGAAAATACCGGCGTTTTAACTGGAAAAGGTCTTAAATGGGGTGGAAGTTTAGTTCGTCCACAAGCTACAGGTTTTGGTAATGTTTATTTTGCTAAAGAAATGTTAGCAACTAAGGGCGAAACTTTTGAAGGAAAAACTGTTGTTATTTCAGGTTTTGGTAACGTAGCATGGGGTGCTGCAACTAAAGTAACCGAATTAGGTGGCAAAGTTGTTGCGATTTCAGGTCCTGACGGATATATTTATGATAAAGATGGTATCTCAGGAAAGAAAATCGATTATATGCTAGAATTAAGAGCCACTAATGAAGATATCGTTAAACCTTATTCTTATGAATTTGGTGCTGAATTCCATCAAGGTAAAAGACCTTGGGAAGTTAAGTGTGATGTAGCTCTTCCATGTGCTACTCAAAACGAACTTGGAAAAGAAGATGCATTAACATTAATTAAAAATGGTTGTATGTGTCTTTGCGAAGGTGCAAATATGCCTTGTACTCCTGAAGCAGTAGAAGTTTTCCAAGAAAATAAAATATTATATGCACCTGGTAAAGCTGCTAACGCCGGTGGCGTTGCTACTTCAGGTCTTGAAATGTCACAGAATTCAATGAAATTATCTTGGCCTGCTGAGGAAGTTGATGCAAAACTACACAAAATTATGCGCGATATTCATGAAGCATGTGTTAAACACGGTAAAGATGAAACCGGTTATGTTAACTATGTAAAAGGTGCTAATATCGCAGGATTCCTTAAAGTTGCTGATGCAATGGTAGAACAAGGAATTATATAAGGAGCTTAAAATCTAAAATATGTTCAACTAGCTCATTAAATTTTTAACGCGCAAAACCCTCCCATCTGGAGGGTTTTTTTTATTAACCCTAAAACAAACGCCATATTTTTTATACAACTATATCATTCATTTCTTTTTTTTAACATCATAAGACATAGTTTTTTTATCAATCTGGCCTTTAGTATCTGCTTTAGGATATTTTGTATTATTTTATCGTAATATTTTTGGTCAGCTCAAATATCATACTATATTGACTAGCTTATAAAAAAAATGAAATGTTATGTTAGAATTTGAAATTATCAAAAAAGAAAATGAATTTAATACAACTTCCCGAGAACAATGCATCGACTTTTTACATACACACCTTGATAAATTCCGAGATGATAAAACTGACATAAATAAATGCATCGATTATGCTTTGCAAGAAAATTGTGGTAAAGGAGGATTCATTCTTCTCGCAAATTACCAAAGCAAACTTGCCGGTATTTTAATAATGAATAAAACAGGAATGTCTGGTTTTATACCCGAAAACATACTCGTATATATTGCAGTAAAAGCAGACCATCGTGGTAAAGGATTCGGCCGCAATATTATTGAAAAAGCTATTTCTATTACCGAAGGAAATGTAAAACTGCATGTGGAATATGATAATCCAGCAAAAAACCTTTACGAGAGAATCGGATTCAAATCAAAATATGCTGAAATGAGATTTGAAAATAAATAAATAATTGTCCTCATAAAAAAATAAGTAATGGCGAAATTAAGAATTGATACAGAGGCAATTATTCATAATATCAAAGAAATAAGTGCCTTTTTAAAGCAACATAATAAACAATGGAGTTTAATCACAAAAGTGTTTTCTGGCGACATTAATCTATTAAAAAAGATTTTAAAACCAGATGTAATAAAAGATATACAGTCGGTTGGTGATTCAAGATTAAGCAGTCTTAAAATTTTAAAACAGGTAAATCCAGATCTTGTTACAATTTATATCAAGCCTCCTGCACTAATTTACATAGATGATGTCGTTAAATACGCAGACATTTCTCTAAATACGTCTTACAAAACTATTTTAGCACTTAATGAATCAGCCAAAATTCAGAAAAAGACACATAAAATCATTATTATGATAGAACTTGGCGAGCTTCGTGAAGGAATAAAACGCGATGATCTATTAGTATTTTATGAAAAGGTATTTGAGCTTACCAATATTGAAGTAATCGGATTAGGTTCTAACCTTGGATGTATGTTTGGAGTGGAACCCACATTTGATAAACTCCTTCAACTATGTCTTTACAAAGAACTAATTCAGGCGAAGTTTAATAAAAACTTACCTTTAATTTCAGGAGGAAGCTCTATAACTCTTCCATTAGTTGAAAAAAATGCAGTACCTGAAGATATGAATCATTTCAGAATAGGGGAAGCTGCTTTTTTTGGCACAAGTCCTTTAGATAATGAAAAGTTTCAAACCCTTAATACCGAAGCATTTACATTTATCGCCAATATTATTGAGCTTGGTGAAAAAGAAATAGTGCCAGATGGTGTAATAAATGATGCTAACACTGGTCATACTGCTGACTATGATACAGAAGATTTTAATTCAACAACAATGAAAGCAATTCTTGATTTTGGTTTATTAGATGTTGACAAAACAGAAATCGAGCCATTAGATAAAAGCATAAGTTTTGTAGGAATCACTTCTGATATGATGGTTGTAGATTTGGGAATCAATAAAACTAAAGATGGTAAAAAGAAATACTCTGTAGGAAGTCAAGTTTGTTTTATTCCATCTTATATGGGTGTAGCCAGACTTTTAAATTCAAAGTTTATTGATATTGAATATCTCTAAAAAGCTTAACGTATTAACGTAATCGTACCCACTCTTGGGTCTTCATCAATATTCAAAATGATATTATACAAATATGCCCCAGTTGGAACTGGATTGCCACTATAAGTACCATCCCAAAATCCATTTAACCCAAGATCTTCATAAAGCAGCTGACCCCATCTGTTAAATATTTGAATAACTGCTCTAGGATACAAATGGATGTTTTCAATAAAGAATTCATCATTGTAACCATCTCCATTAGGACTAAATGCTGCAGGAATTTTTAAGCAATCCTCATCAGTATCTGCAATAACTATGGGCCCAAAATTATATTCGCAATAATTAGAATCTATAACAGTCAGATAGTATTCGCCACGATACAACGAATCAATAATAGGAGAATCCCACAACATATCCATCAAATAATATGAGTATGGTTTTGTACCTCCTTGTGCTGTAATCGAAATGTACCCGTCATAGTTACCTATACAAGAAGTGTTTCCCACTTCAACATCTGCCACCAATGAATTTACCTGAAATAGTTGAACAATGGTATCTGTACTACAACCATTATTATCATATACCATTAATATATATGTTCCAACATCAAGATTTTTAATTGTGGCCCCAGAAAGTTCCATTCCATTGATATACCATGTATACAAATAAGGCGGAGTCCCTCCACTTGCAAATGAATTTATTGCTCCATCATTAGCCCCATAACAAGTTACCTGCTGAACATTAAGATCTATTTCAATTCCTGTCGCTGGTTCTGTTATCACAGAATATGCAGTTTCCACACAATTATTTGCATCTGTAACAGTTACCCAAATCTCACCTGCTCCGAGTCCAACAGTATAGAAATTCGTATCGTCATTTTCCCATAATACAGAATATGCTTGTGTTCCTCCTTGTATTTCCACACTTGCTGTTCCTGTTAATTCTCCTTTACAAAGGACGTCTTCTGAATGAACTTGAACCTCAAGCAATACTGGTTCGCTCACAGTTATTGAGTCTATCCCTTGACAACCCCAAGAATCTATTAAAGTAACAATATAATCACCTGCAGCTAAATCAGGATTAACAGAGTCTCTAATATAATTAGACCAATAATAATTACATGGATTAGCAGCATCTGGTGAAGAAGCAACTAGTTCTGCGATTTTATCCCCATAACAAAGGTTATAATTAGTTTGAGTAATATCAACACTAATTCCGCCCTCAGTAGGAATATCAACTGATGATTGCAACACACATCCATTAGCATCATTAATAATCACATCGTAAGTTTGTGATATAAGATTAAACAATACTGGCAAGGTCTCTTCTGTAGACCATAAATAATCATAAGGGGCTGTTCCGCCAAACACCGTTATACCAACAGAACCCATTTGTTGTGTACAAAGCACAGGATTTATTACTGCTTCAAGATATAAGGAATCTGGTTCTGTAATCAAAACACTATCTGAGAATTCGCAATCATGATCATCAGTAATTATAACAGTATAGTATCCTGTCACAAGATTTGTAATAGTCATTCCAAGTGTTTCAAACTGATCATTCCAAATAGCATCATAAGGGCCTGTCCCTCCTGCTGGTTCAACCGTTACTGCACCATCGCTATAAGTATAACAACTAACGTTAAAAATGTCGATAAAACTTAGAGATAATGTGTCAGGTTCACCAATAACAATTGTATCTGTTGCTTGGCATAAGTTAGAATCTGTAACTATTACAATATAGGGGCCGATTGGAATATTTTCCAATATTACAGTATCTGTATGCTCTGTATCATCCCACAAATATGTATATCCCGGTATTCCACCACTAGCATTTGCTATTGCCCATGCATCCTCAAAACCATAACAGCTAGCATCAGAAAAACTAGAAATATCAACTACCAATTGTGTCGGTTCATCAACAAAAACACTATCCACGGTTACACAAGAAAGACTATCTGTCACTGATAAATAATACCAGCTTGACAAAACGCTTGTTATATCAGCTGTTACAGAAGGGCCGGCATCACTCCAAAGATAATCAAACGGCCCAATTGCATTGGTAACCGTTGTAGTGATTGTCCCGTTTGAATCTCCAAAACAAAGAGGCTGAGTAACATCAAAATCAACATCTGCATAATCAACCACTGTTGTATTAACATATGTAGTATCAGAACATCCAAAAACATCAGTAAAATGATACATGAGTTCAAAATCACCTGGACCTGCTGATGGTGGGATAAACAAATTATTATATGTTCCAGCTCCAACCAAAGTCCCGCCAAGAGGCAAAACAACAGGATAAACAGTATCATCGTATACACAATAATAGTCGTCGATACCTGATATACTAGTTACCGGCATAGCATGTACCTCCAAATCAAACTCTGCAGTATCAGTACAACTATTTAAATCAGAATAGACATATGTAATATTATGTGTTCCAACACCGGCAAGCTGTGGGTCAAATAAGGTACCTGCAATAGCACCTCCGGTCAATACTCCTCCTGCAGGAGAAACATTAACTAAGTGAGAATCATCATTTAGACAATAATCCGGATTAAGACCAGAAATTGTCACAACTGGTATATCATGTACGGTTAATGTGTCAAAATCAATTGAAGAACATCCATTTACAGTAATTTCATAAACTACTAAAAAATTTCCCACACCTGACGCCTGTGGATTGTATGTACCTGCAACAACATCAGTAATTCCAGCTCCCGACCAAGTCCCTCCACTATCTCCTGATGTATAATTGAAAATAGGGTCATTCAAACAAACATCTGATGGGCCACTAATCGTTGCATCAGGATTGTTATTTACACTAATTATTTGAGTGTCATCATCATAACATGCACCATTTGTAATTTCATAACCAATAATGTGATTACTAACTCCTGCTGCTGCTGGAGAGAATAAACCATCTAAATTAGTACCATCACCTGACCATACTCCACCTGAATTGATTGATGACAAATACAATGGAGTATCATTCAAACAATATGGTCCGGTTGAACTTATTTCTGCGTCGAAATATTCATTTACCGTAATGTCTACTTGTTCAGTTACAATACACGAACCCGAAGTAAATGTATATATTATTGGGTGTACGCCAACAGTAGCAATCCCAGGATTAAAGGTTCCTAACATATCAATGCCATCACCACTCCATACTCCGCCTGCAACATCGGCTGTAAATACCTGATTGCCTTCTGTCTCACAAAATGGGCCTGTCGTTAATATTGTTACTTCAGGTGCGGCCTCAACTACTATAGTAGTATTATCCGTATCATTACAAACACCATTTTCTACATAATACGTAATTATATTATTACCAACTAATGCATTACCAGGACTAAATGAGCCTGTAACAGGACTTACGCCAGAACCAGACCATGCTCCACCTGTGGTAACAGCTGTTAAAATAATAGAGCCATCTGTCTCACAAAATGGTCCAACATCTGTAATAGTTGCATCAACTGAAGAATTAACCACAATATTAATCGTTCCCGTTGATGTACATGCGCCATTAATTATGGTATAATCTATTGGATGGGTTCCTGGTTGCGCCAATGGAGGATCAAAAAGACCAGTAACGAGGTCTGTTATCCCATTACCAGACCATAATCCACCAATAGATGGTTCAGGTAAATTGACAACGGCATCAGTTTCGCAAAATGGACCTGCAGGACTAAGTATAGTGTTTGGATATAAATCAACATGTATGGTTTCAGTATCGCTTGCTGAACACTCTCCATTTACAATATCATAAGTTATAATATAATTTCCTGGAGCAACAACACTCCCAGGATTAAATGTTCCATCATCTGCATCTATAATTCCTATTCCAGTCCAATCTCCGCCACCATCTGCAGCAGTTAAATCAAATGCAGCTTGATTTTGACATATAGGCCCTACCGGACTTATTGTTGGGTCTGGCTGATTATCAACGTGAACCGTTTCAGTATCTGAAGAATAACATGCTCCATTAGTAATTTCATAATAAATTAGCCAATCACCCCCGCCCACAACAAAGCCAGGATCAAATGTTCCAACAGCAGGAAAAATTATTCCTGTTCCACTCCAAACACCTCCAGGATTTGCGGCCACTAAATTAACGGCAGGTTCTGTTTCGCAAAAATCACTTATTGCAGATATTGTTGCATCAAAATATTGATCAACATGAATTGTAATATTATCAGAATCGCTACAAACTCCATTACTAATTTGATAATCAATTAACCAATCACCTGGAGTTGCTATTCCAGGATGGAAAGTTCCATTTAAGACGCTAGTAATACCAGTTCCACTCCAGTCTCCACCAGCTGTTGCAGCAGTAAGATTTACAAAAGCATCGGTATTGCAAAATGGTCCAGCTGGTGTAATCGTAGCATCATAAAATTCATCGACAACAATTGTTCGTGTACTCGAACTATAACAAGCCCCATTGGTAATTTCATAATCAATAAGACTGCTACCCCCTCCCACAACAAGACTAGGATCAAAAGTTCCAAAAACCACATCAGTTATTCCTGTTCCAGACCATAGTCCACCCGGAGATGCTGCATTTAGATTTATTGGAGAATCACTTTCACAGAAAGGTCCTGCTGCTGATATTGTTGTAATTGGAAATGCATCTATATGAATAATTTCTGCATCAGAATCAGAACATGTTCCATTAACTAATGAATATGTTATGTTATTGTCACCTACTACGGCAGATGGAGGATGAAAGTATCCTTCTACTGTATTAACAATTCCTGTTCCTCCCCAAGTTCCTCCAGAATCTGCAGCAACTAACGTAGTGATTAAGTCATTCTCGCAAAATGGACCAGCAGGTGTTATTGTTGCATCAACATCGGCATCGACCAGCATGTCAAAAGTGTCAATATTTGTACATACGCCTTGTGAAATAGTATATGTTATTATGTGTGTACCATCTCCAGCAAGAACAGGATTAAATGTTCCATTAACAGCATTTGTAATCCCATTACCAGTACCACTCCATAATCCTCCAGGATTTGCTGCAGTAAAATCAAATTGGGATGCGTCCTCACACAATGGTGCCACAGGATTTATTATTGCACTTAATGTATCATCTACCTGTATTATTTGTGAGTCTGTATCAAAACATGCTGGATTTCCAACATCATAAGTTATTAAGTTATTTCCAATAACCGCTGCAGTCGGGTCAAAAGTTCCCAAATCCACATCAACAATACCCGTTCCCGACCAAACACCACCAGAACTCACTGCAGTCAGAGTAATTAGACCAGCGCTAATGCAATATGGCCCCGTAGAGGTAATTGTTGCATCAACGGCTGCATCATAAACATATATTGTTATTGTTCCAACGGTAGTACAACCTCCACTACTAACTGTATAGGTTACATCATTTGCTCCATCATTTGCTCCTCCAGGATCAAATGTTCCATTAACAGCATTTGTTATTCCATTGCCTCCCCATGAACCTCCTGGTGTCACAGCAGTCAAATTAATTGGGGGGTCAGTACTACAAAACTCTCCAGGATCATTAATTGTTCCATCAGGAGCATTATTTACAGTAATAAATATATTGTCTGAATCTGAACAAAGTCCATTTACAATATTATACCCAATATTATAAATCCCGACACCAGCAGTTTGTGGATCAAATGTTCCTGTAGAGGGGTCTAATATTCCTGTACCAGTCCATGTACCGCCAGATGAAACTGCTGATAAATTTTCAGCAGGGTCATATAGACAGAAAGGTCCCGCAGGAGTTATTGTTGCATCAACAGCCGCATCAACATGAATTGTTATTGATGATGAATTAGTACATGCTCCAACCGTAAGAGTATATGTAATTAAGTGATCTCCACCTCCAGCAGCATCTGGATCAAACACACCAGTAACTGGGTTAGTTCCATCTCCTAACCAATCTCCTCCAGGAGTAACAGATACTAAATTTACAGCTGCTTCATTTGAGCAAAAAGGTCCAGCACCAAAAATCGTAGAAACTGGATCAGCACCAACATTAATTACTTCTGTATCAGAGCTAAAACATGTGCCATTTGTAATTATATAATCAATCGGATATAACCCTGGGCCTACCGTTGCTGCATCAAATGTTCCATTTACTACATTGGTTATTCCTATACCACTCCATACACCACCAGGATCAGCACCAACAAGGTCAAATGCTGGTTCATATTCACATATAATACCAACAGGAGTAATTGTTGCATCTACCTCAGCATCTACATGAATCACAATTGTACTTTGACTAGTACACGCTCCATTTGTTATTTCATATGTTATTGTATGATCACCACTAGCATAACCAGGATCAAAATCACCAGTCATTGGATCAACTCCATCTCCTGACCATGTTCCTCCTGGAGATATTGCAGTTAAAGTTACTACTGGATCACTAGAGCAAAATGGACCTGCGGGATTAATCGTTGAATTTGGCATTATATCAACAATAATATTTGCTGTAGCAGTATCCTCACATGCTCCAGCAGAAACGCCATAAGTTATCACATTAATCCCTATAATTGCCAATGCAGGATTAAAAGCCCCCGTAGAAGCATTTGTTATACCAGTACCAGACCAAGTTCCACCAGGATCTGCAGCAGTAAGAATCTGTTCTGGATCATTTTGACAAAATGGACCCGCAGGAGTAATTGTTGCATCAACAGCTGGATCAACATCAAAACGTCTAATGCAAACTGCAGAACAATTTAAATTTGTCATTGTATATGTAATCATATGCGAGCCAGGGCCTGCATCTGAAGGATCAAATGTTCCATTTATCGGATCAATAATCCCATTTCCAGACCAAGTCCCCCCAAGGGTTAATGGTATAATATCAAATGGTGGATCTGTCTCACAAATATCACTGACTACATCAAATTCTGCAACCGGACTTAAATAAACAACAACCCACAAAGTGTCGCTATCACTACAATTAGCATTGTTTAGCTCGTAAGCTATTGGATGCACTCCGGCACCAGCAAGAGATGGATCAAACGCACCATTGTCAGGATTAATAATCCCAAGTCCTGACCAAGTCCCGCCAAGTTCTGTAGCGCTTAAAGCTATAATATTTGTATTATCACAAAATGGCCCTGCAGGATTAATTGTTGCATCTACATCATCGTACACAATTACCGGTTTTGTAGTTGTAGAAACACATGTGCCATTAGTAAAAGTATATGTTATTTGGTGAGTTCCCGATTCAGCCACAGAGGGTTCAAACGTACCCAAGACTCCATCAGTTATTCCAGTACCTGAGAATACTCCTCCCGATGTTACCGGAAGAATATTAACAGCACCATCACCTTCGCAAAATGGTCCAATATCAAACCAATCAGAATCTGGGAATAAATATACTGTTAATGATTCCGTGTCTATATCACTACACGTACCATTTGTTATTGTATAAGTAATTATATGAATGCCAGGAGTTGCGCTAAGAGGATCAAATGTTCCATTTAAAGGATTGGTAATTCCCGTACCACTCCAAACTCCATCTGGATCAGCTGCATTGAGATTTTCTGAAGCATCTGTTTCACAATAAGGTCCGGCAGGAGTAATTGTTGCATCAACGCCAGCATCAACCTGAATATCAATACTATCAATATTTGTACATGCGCCTTGTGTTAATGTGTAAGTAATTGTATGAATGCCAGAAGTTGCGATAAGAGGATCAAATGTTCCATTTAAAGGGACAGTAATTCCTGCACCACTCCAAACTCCACCTGGATTTGCCGCAGTTAAATTAAATGCAGGATCATTTTCACAAACCGTAGCAACAGGATTAATTATTGCACTTAATGTATCATCAACCTGAATTATTTGATTATCTGTATCAAAACATGCCGGATTCCCAACATCATATGTTATAGCTTGACTTCCAACACCGGCAACAACCGGGTCAAAAATTCCATTTGCCGAATTAACAATACCCGTTCCAGACCAAATTCCTCCAGGACTAACTGCAGTCAGAGTTATTAATCCACCACTAATACAATATGGACCAGTTGATGTAATTGTTGCATCAACTGCATCATCATAAACAAAAATTGTAATATTGCCAACAGAAGTACAACTAGCATTACTAACCGTATAAGTAATATCATTTGCTCCGCCATTTGCAACAGACGGATCAAATGTCCCATTAATTGGATCTGTAATTCCTGTTCCTGCCCAAACTCCTCCTGGAGTTGCAGCAATTAGATTTACTGCAGGGTCATCATTACAAAATTCTCCTGGATCATTAATTGTTGCATCTGGCGCTGCAAGAACAACAAAATCAGCATTATCTATATCTTCGCAAGCCCCAGCAATAATTTCGTAAGTAATTGTATGCGTTCCTGCTGCTGCCAATCCTGGATCAAAAGCGCCTGTTAAGCTATTCGTAATACCAGTTCCAGTCCAAACACCTCCTATATCAGCAGCAGTAAGGATCACTTCGGAATCACTCTCACAAAATGGACCTGCAGGAGTTATTGTTGCAACTACCAAAGTATCAACATTAACTCGTCTAATAAGAAGCGATGAACAATTTGCATTAGTTATCAAATAACTAACCATAAACGATCCTGGTCCTGATACAGATGGATCAAATGTCCCATTATTAACATCGGTTATACCTACTCCAGACCAGACTCCGCCAAAATTAACAGGAATAATATCAAAAGGTGGGTCTGTTTCACAAACATCGTCAATTGGAGGAAAATCAGCATCCGGACTTAAATAAACCAAAATGTCTTCAGTATCAACATCTCCACAGCCTCCATTTACAATATCATATTGTATAGTATGAATTCCAGGTCCAGCATTTTCAGGATCAAAAGCACCTGTTGTAGTATTTACAATCCCTGGTCCCGACCACACCCCACCGGGATCCGCTCCACTTAAGTTCACAATATTTTCATTATCACAATATGGCCCTGCTGGAATAATAGTTGCGTCAACTTCTCCATAAACTATAACATCTTTATGTGTAACAGATGTGCATACACCATTTACAATAGAATATGAAACTTGGCGAGTGCCTTCTCCTGCAACCACAGGATCAAAAGTACCAAGAACACCGTCAGTTATTCCTGTTCCAAAAAACGCACCTCCAGCAGTAACAGGTACAATATCCACAGCAGAATCATCAAAACAAAATGGGCCAATTAATGCCCAATCAGAATCAGAATATACGTCCACAATCAATGGTTCTGTATCAGTATCAGAACATTGCCCATTTATAACCAAATATGTTATTAAATGAATACCCGAAAGTGCTAATGCAGGGTCAAAAGTCCCAGCATTGGGATCTGTTATTCCATCACCAGACCATACACCTCCAGAATCAGCTGCATTAAGATTTATAGGAGCATTTGTTTCGCAGAATGGGCCTGCAGGTGCAATAGTAGCATCAACCGCAGCATCGACATGTATTGTTAATGTTTCTGTGCCAGCTATTGAAATATATGTAATAAGGTGGTCTCCAGGTCCAGCAAAAGAAGGATTGAAAGTCCCAGCATTGGGATCTGATATTCCATTACCAGACCACACTCCCCCAGGAGTTGATGCAATTAAGGTAACAGGTGCATCAGTAATACAAAACGGTCCAGCCGGTTGTAATAACTTCCCTCTTTGTAACCACTCTGTAGATATTGTATCTGATTCGAAATTTTCATTTATTGGAAAATAAGAAACCTGACCAAACGCTATTGATGACAACAATAAAAAGACAAACCAAGATGTTGATTTAACTCTCATTTTTTACATTTATTATCTATACTCTAAATATTAGACGATAAATATACTGAAAAGTTGTGTATTTTCTAACTTTTTAGCCATAATTTATATGTATAAATGTTATTCTAAATGTTTACTGAAGTTCGGAATCAATGAAATGATAAAAGATGCAAACTTATCAACATCACCATCGAGTGTGCCATTAGCTTGTCCACCACACTTATATACGGTTCCATACACCAACTCAGCATCATCATTATAAATCCCTATACTTTTAGATGTACCTCCGGTACAATCATCCTCTTTCTTGGTTTCTTTCTTGTTGTTAATCTCGCATTCCTTTGTATAATTAACAAGTTCCTTAAATTGCTCTTCACTTAAAGTGTATGACGTATCACAAAGGATATCACCATAGCTATCTACAACAATTGAAATCGAATCCATATTTGCTTTAATCGAATAACTTCTATGATATTTTGGAGGAACAGAAGAGTCTCCAAAAGAATATACAATTTCTGTAATTTGTTTCGTTGTCTCTTTTTTCATAAAGCATGAACTTAATAACCCAGAAAATACAAAGATTATAAACAAATAAATAACTGTTCTATTTTTCATAAAAAAACATTTTAAGTTCTGGGGTTATTTCTTGTCCTCAGCAATTACTTCTAGAGGAATATCTTCATCTACCTTTTCATCCTCTTTTCGCAAATAATAGACATCAATTGCAACAATGATAGCCGCAAATCCCCAAAATGGAACCGCAGCCTTATCTGTGTCTAGAAAATTATTTAAAAAGCCATGTAGCAAATAGGTCGTTAACCCGCAAATAGTTGAAGCGGTAATAATTTTAAGTGAATAGGAATGCGATCGAATATAGTTTCTTACAGCAGTAACGAAAATGAAAACTGCCATTACAATAAAGCTTAACATTCCCAACAATCCTGACTCGGATAGTGCCCCCAGATATTCGCTATGCGCGTTACCCATGTCCCCAGCATTTGTCGAAATAATAGTTTTTTCATATGAAAACTGAAACGGAGCATACTTGAATTGATAAGTTCCCGGTCCCCATCCAAAAATGGGTTTTTCTTTAAACATTCTTATCGCGCAATTCCATCGGTTTATCCTCTCAAGATTAGATGCGTCCGTTGCAACGTTACTTATGGACTCAACATGCTCTTTTAAATCAGATGAAGAATCCTGCTTGTTTCTTTCCAACGAGAAAAATATTTTATCTTGAAATCCTAAAAATAATCCGACTACTACTACAATTGAAGCAATGACAACTTTATAATTAATTTTAAACCTCAATATTACAAAGACACCTAGAGCGCCCAAAAGACTTACCCAAGCTGCACGTGTATACGATAATGTTATTGCAAGAAAGAAATAAGCTAACACAATGCCAGCAATAATTCGCAAGTTTTTTTTAAGTTCTTTGTTAACTATAAAACCAATCAATACAGGAATAAACATAGCCAACATTGCACCATAAGAGGTATGATCATTATAGAAAGGAGACATTATAAAATTTGCAGTCCTTTGGCTAAAATGATGAGGCGCATGTTTAATTAAGGTAAATGTTATTACAACAACAAACGGAATAATGTATAACCAAAAAAATCGATTAATATTTACTTTTTTCTTAAAAACCTGGGTCATTAAAAAGTAAAATGGAATGATAAACCAAAGAGATGCGATCCAGTATTTTAATGATACTAATGGCATAGTGCTTGTCAAAACTGTAATAAGTCTCCAGGCTAGATAAACATAAATAGTAATTGATATTGGGTGAGTTAATACTTTCTTATCAAAATCCCTATCCTGCAACTGTTTTAAAATAAAAATCAATAAAATACTAACGAAAATAGGTTCGGTTGGTAAATCAACATTAAAGCCCAAATTCGGGAAAAACTCTTCAAGTGGTACAGAAAAAGGCACAAGAAAAACAGCCATTAACAATGCTTTATCCATAGCAAAGAAAATCATAAACAGCACTATAATAAGAAGAGGAACGAAGTTAAACAAAAAACTCTCTTCAGTTAAAATCACCAATGAGTTAGTGATAATAAACAATGAAGCAATTACATAAAATGCAAGTATTTTTTGTTTTTGTGTCAATTTTTATACTATTGTTTTTTATTCCCTTCAATAATTGAAATTACAATAACGCCAGCCAAAAAAGCGCCTAATACAGAGAAAAGTACAATAATCCATCTTATAGGGTATGATTTCTTATCGGCAGGAAAAGGTTTCGAAATTACATGAGCATATGTTTGTATTTTTTCTACATCTCTCATTGCACTTTCATAAACAGTTTTCGCTGTATGCATATCAGAAATTGCATAATAGTAAAGAGAGTCTGTCATTTGATAATCAGAACCATATTCTTCCCAATTACCTAAAACAGTACGAGCCTCGTCAAGACTTTTTCCCAAATAAATAGCCTCGGTATATTTTTCAACCTGTGCACTTAAATCCAAAAGTCCATATTCTGTACGAAAAGTTTTTAGTTGTTTGGACAAACTATCTATTTCTTCAAGTTTTTTAGTGTATTCCTTATAATAAATTGTTACAATTTCCTTAGATTTAACCTTGTTTAATGATAACACCATATCACTATAAAAACTAATGATTGAATCTGCCATATCAGACGCTATTTGAGGATCCTCATCAACAACAGAGATAACTATTGCTTCGTTTGGTGTTTTTTGAAAACTAACATTACCCTCAAAATACTTTAATATTTTATCCTTATAATTGGAATCATCTTTACTAACACCATAATGGTCATATAATTTAAATGATTCAATCACTCTAAATTTAATATCGGTTGATTCAATCAATTCTAGCATTTGCTCTGTTTCAGATTCTTCAGAAAGCACAGTAATATTGGCAGGGTATACGGTTGCAGTTGATTTAAATTTAGGCTTAATAAACAAACTTGATGAAAACAATACAGCTAAACCTGCAGCTATAATAACAAAAATAATTAAGTGCCATTTCCATTTCAGGATAAGTTTGAAAATGCTTTTTGTTTTATAATAATTTTCCATAGTTTCGTAATTAGGCAATTCTATATTCCATTTTGGGAGCTCAATTTTTTCAAATACTATTTTTTTTTTACCTGATCTAAAATCAACAAGATTATTAATGAAAATAAAAATGTTGACAAAACACTAACAGCAACAATAAGCCAACGTATCGGATAAGATTTTCGCTCTGCCTTCTCAGCTCTATCTACAATATATTTGTTTGGCAAAGTTTGTTCTAAATCAATTTTTGACTCCCGATATTTTGCTTCAAGTACTGAAAGCTGCTTTACTTCTTCATACATTTGTTCTTTCAATATTGTATGAATACTTCCGTAGTTTGCCAAAATATCAAGTTTCTTCTCGATTTCTTTGACAGCCCTATTGTTCCCCTGTGCAATAGCAATCGCATGTTGCTCACTATACATTTCGGTTTGCGATTTGACATCAATAACCCCCATTTTACTCAATGCCTGCAATGAATCTTCAATCTGTTTTATCTTAGCAGTTTGAGCTTCGAATTCAAAGAGTACAATGTCATATGCCTTTTGAGCTCTCACCTTTTGTATATCTGCATAAGTACTGTCTACTAATTCTGCAATGTCATTTGCAATAAGAGCTGCTGTT
The DNA here is from genome assembly GCA_964622935.1 of uncultured Bacteroidales bacterium. Taxonomy (GTDB): domain Bacteria; phylum Bacteroidota; class Bacteroidia; order Bacteroidales; family ML635J-15; genus Bact-19. The sequence continues at coordinate 36,182 of CAZUQY010000001.1, forward strand.
TCTGGATCCTCATCATAAACATCAATTCTAATAGACATGTATTCTGTCCTTGATATTTTTACATTACTATCAAACCTTTTATAAAGTGTTGAGTAAGGGTATTTTGAATCTCTTTCAATATTATAGTGCTGAAATAAGTCATATTTTTCAATTATTCGATTACGAATCTCTGTTGACTGAAGCATTTGCATCAGTTGTTCAACCTCTTCCTCTTCACCAAACTTGAGAATGTCTTTCTGTTGTTGACTTTCAGTAATAAGTGATTGTGAAATCGAACTAGAAGAAGCAGGAAACAAAATCACAGTCGATTTGAATTTTGATGGAATCATCAAACTTACTGCAGCAGAAATAACCAATGCCAACACACACACAATAACTAATTGCCATTTCTTTTGATAAACAAACACCAATAAATTGGATGAGTTAAAAATATTTTCAGGAATGTCCTTTGCCATTTACACAATTTCTAATTTCAAGTCACAAAAATAAAAAAATATTAACACTTATCCATTAATTAGAGATTTTTTAAATACTACTATTAATAGCGACCTGATCTTACCATAACCAACACACAATCATTTACAACCTCCACCCCCTTTGCTGCAAGCGTTTTCTGAAAATCAGCATTATACGTGCCAGGATTAAACACCACTCTTTTAGGCATGTTTTTTAATATTAAATCCTGATATTTAAACTGATTCTCAGCAGACAGGTACATTGCAATAGTATCTATTTCTTCAATTTCTGGAAAATTTCTTTCAATATTTATCCCAATAATTTCACCCAATCTAATACCAACAGGAAAAACTTTATATCCATATTCAGACAAAAGCTCTGTAGCTTTAAATGAATATCGTCTCTCGTTAGGACTTGCGCCTAAAATAACATGTAACATATCATAGTTTTTTGCAATAATAGGAAATTTTATTAAACCCATAATTATTTAAGTTAATAAATTAGTGTCCTAAACCTCTTAGGGGATGCCTATATTTCTAATAGATGCAAGGAGCATAGGGCATGGAGTTAACTTAGTAGAAAGTTAAACTTTTGATAACGAATAAAATTCACTTTAAGCGAACAAAGGCATAAGTGTCTTTTTTACTTGCCCTATGCCCTATGCCCTATGTTCCATGCATCAAACTAAGCTATCCTAAAAACATATTTTTTTTGATATTTCTGGTTGTGAGCAAAAACCTTATAAAAATAGCAATAGATTGTTGACATATAACAAAATATTATTAATGTCATAAAGTGCAGACCAATAACAACTTGGTGCTTTAAGAAATAAAATATTGTTCTCTGTTTTTTTAATATTATCTTTGCCAAAAATCTATTAAAGTATGACTAAGTTTTTCGAAGAACCTATTTGCAAAGACTGTAATCTGGAAATCAGAACAATTTTTAAAAAGCTTACACCGGACCAAATTGACTATCTGACGGCAAACAAATCATGTAATATAGTAAAGAAAGGTACATTACTATATCAAGAAGGCAATAGGATTTCAGGCATTTATTGTGTTAATAAAGGGGTTCTTAAAATTTTTAAAACTGGCACAGAGGGCAAAGAGCAAATAATAAAATTTGCAAAGAAGGGTGACATAATTGGATACCGCTCGGTTATCATTGCAGAACCTGCTTGTACAAGTGTAAAAGTACTTGAAGATGCGGTATTATGTCATATTTCATCCCAAGACTTATATCATCTACTTAAAGTAAACAGCGAATTCGGCATCGAAATGCTTCAAATTTCATGCAAAGAACTTGGCGAGGCAAATGATTATTTAACAGACATTGCCCAAAAATCTGTAAAAGAGCGTCTAGCTGAAATCCTTCTTCATCTTAAAGATGAATTTGGTGTAACCAACGAAGATATAATCAATATCAATCTTACACGCGAAGAACTTGCAAACATTATCGGAACTGCAACAGAATCTGTGATTCGATTACTTTCTGAATTTAAATCCGACGGAATTATTGAGCTTCAGGGACGTAAAATAAAACTAAAAGATGTGAACAAACTCAAAAAAATCAGTAACACATTCTAACAAAAAATGCATGAGCTTAAATCCAAATTAATCGAAAAAGCTCTGACCCTCGAAGAATTAAGTGTTGAGGAAGGTTTAATTCTTTATAACAACTCGTCATTAGCTGACTTAATGCTGATTGCAGATAAAATCAGAAAACAAATACATCCAGATAATATAACAAGTTACATCATTGACCGCAATATAAATCTCAGTAATTTGTGCGTTTCCAATTGCTTATTTTGTAATTTTTGCCGCACTAAAAATTGCAAAGACTCATATATTCTTGGAATTGAAGATTATAAAAGTAAAATTGATGAGCTAATTTCACTTGGTGGGAATCAAATTTTACTACAAGGTGGCATGCATCCTGATCTGAATCTTGATTTTTATACAAGTTTATTCCAAAACCTTAAAAGCCTTTATCCTAATTTAAAACTTCACGCACTTGGTCCTGCTGAAATTGTTTTTATTTCAAAAATTTCAAATTTAAATATCAGTGATGTTATAGACGAGCTTCGTAACGCAGGACTCGACAGTTTACCAGGTGCCGGTGCCGAAATACTATCGGACAGAGTAAGAAGAATTGTTAGTCCAATAAAATGCACATCTAACGAATGGCTTGAAGTTATGCAAATCGCTCATGATAAAAACATTACTACTTCAGCAACTATGATGTTCGGCCACCTTGAAACTATGCACGAAAGAGTTGAACACCTTATCAAGATTCGCCATTTACAAAATCAAAAGCCAAAATCTTCAAAGGGTTTTATTTCTTTTACACTTTGGCCTCTTGCCGGAGAAAACACAAGGTTATTACGAAAATTCCCGGACATCAAACCAGTTAGTAATAGCGAATTTATAAAAATGCTTTCTTTTAGCAGAATTATGCTACCAAACATTCCTAATATTCAAACCAGTTGGCTAACTATGGGCAGTCAAATTGCTGAAATTTGTCTTAATGCTGGTGCAAACGACATGAGTAGCGTAATGATTGAAGAAAATGTCGTGTCACAAGCAGGCAAAAATAATAAGCTAAGCATAAGTGATATAAAAAAAACGATTAAAAATGCAGGATTTATTCCACAACAGCGAAATCAAGAATATGAATTACTGTAATTAGATTCTATCGAATTTGTACCCTAATTTTGTAAAATGTTCAAGAGTAAACGCCAAAGCCGGAAGCATTAGTGGAGCAGCCATAGTTGTGTCATGAAAAACAATTATTGATCCATCCCTGATTTTATTTAAAATGATTTTTTTAATTTTTTTAATACTATAATCCTGCTTGTAATCATGGGTTAAAACATCCCATAACACAATTCTATATTCTCTTTTTAACCTACGACATTGCCATAGAAAAATTCTGCCATAAGGCGGTCTAAAAAAAACCGAATCGGAAACAGGAGATTTCCTCAAAACATCAATCAACCACTTTCTATTTGAAACTTTAAATGCATTTAAATGTGAAAATGAATGATTCCCAATTGTATGCCCAGCATCGACAATTTTCTGAAATATTTCAGGATATAAAATTGCATTAGAACCCTTACAAAAAAAACTTGCTTTAGCATTATATTTTTCAAGCAAAGCTAAAACTTTTGTAGTAACTTTAATATTTGGCCCATCATCAAAACTAAGGTACAAGGTCTTAGGAAAAAGATTGATTCTGCACATACCTCTGCAAAAAATACTGGGATATCGTATCGCTATATAACTTAATAAACTCAAATTCAAAAACTTTTATAATTTATTCTGCAATTTTTCCACTATCATATAAGGCCAATGCTTCTTCGTAAATTGAACCTATATACGGCAACAGCCCCTTATGCTTATACTGTTCTGCCAAAACATACAATTCTTCAATTGTTTTCACAGATCGTTGCTTATATATATCAAGAGAAAATTGTTGCTTACTACTAAAATTACTATAAAATTCAAGCTCCTTAAAAGCATTTTGTGCAAGTACCGTAGCAATTTCCCTTGCTTTAGCTTTTTTATTTATTCGATAATATCCGTGCACAATCCCAACACTGTAATAATCAAAGCTTATAAGATCGTCTGGTATAAGTTTTACACACAAATCTAAAACATCTTCAGACTGTTTAATTTCACCTTTAAAATAAAGACCTCTTGCCAATCTAGAAAAATGATTTCTTAAATTAATAAGTGTTGTGCGAGTAGCCTCATCAATATACCCTGATGTTTTTTGAAGACTTCCCCATTCAAATTTTGTCATCAGGTTTTGATACATTATTCCTGCATTAACATTAACAAGTTCATCTTCTGAAACATCAGTTTCGATAGGCAATAATCTATAGGCAAGTCCTTCGAGAAAAAGGTATTTATTAAGCCCCAGATAATTTCTACTATTCATTGTTGATGTGAAATAAATTGGGCGTTTCCACAAATTACTTCGAATTATTTCAAGCACCATCAAATCACTTTTTGTAAGACTTTCGTGATTTGGCGACCAAATCATTTTATCCACAACATAGGATTTCTGTGAAGGACTTAATTCAAAAACCTCGTCAATAACATTTTTGTTTACTGCAATAGACAATTTCTCTGCTGGGAAATAATCAATTGGATAGGGATATAATTTTGTGTTTATTTTAGTAGCCGAATCGTTAGAAAAAGCAAAATTTAAAACCGGATGTAATGGTAGTGGATATTTAGTCTGTTTATCGAGGAACTGCTCCATCTTTTTCATCAAATCATTTGCCTGAGTTTGTGTTAATCCAAATGCACTACATTGCTCCTCAGTTTCAAGACTATTTATGACCCCACACAAATCACGAAAATTCTGATTAGCTCCGTGAGCTTGTATCTTGCTATAAAAATCGACAAAATTATTGTACTCTAAACTATGTGTTTGATCAAATCCATTTTCCTGCCACATGCTTAGCAAAAAATTGAAAACAGCTTGATAATCAGCATTTATCTCATTAATGTTTTCATAATAGATATCCTCAATAAACGCATATGGATTATTGCGTACTAAAAGCAATTCTCGTTGCCCCGAAATATATTGCTGCCTACCAACACTCAAACTAACCGGCATCGCACCTCTTTGTGCTGTTTGTATTTGATCTATATACCAGTCTGTATTTAAAAAACTCAAATTTACAATTCGCACATCTGTTCTGATGTTTTGTGTTTCTTGCAAATACCATAACGGAAAAGTTTCGTTATCACCAGATGTGAATAAGATTGCATTTGGGGCACAAGTATTCAACAAGTTATAAGCAAAATAATATGCAAAATCATCGTTGTTTCGATTATGGTCGTTAAAGTTTTTTACCAAAAATTGCCCTGGAACTGCAACAAACAAAACTCCAGCAACTATATAAATCAGATATTTAGTTTTTAATTTAGTTTTCAAATATTCATAAATCGCAATAACTCCATATCCTATCCAAATCGAAAAAGCATAAAATGATCCCAAGTATGAATAGTCTCTTTCTCTTGCTTGATATGGATGCTGATTTAAATAAAAAGCAATTGCAATACCGGTAAATATGAATATGAAAAAAGTAACCAAAAAGTATCGCTTATCCTTACGGAATAAGTAAAACAATCCAATAATTCCTATCAAAAGAGGTAAATAATAATATACATTTCTAGCCTTATTGTTTTCTAAAAATGGGGGCAATTCTGAAGTGTTTTTTAGTCTCAAATTATCGATAAATCCAATGCCGGATATCCAATTGCCATTTATTGGTCCACCATATGATTGAAAATCGTTTTGCTTTCCAACAAAATTCCACATAAAATATCGAAAGTACATATGGTTAAACTGATACCTAAACATAAATTCAACATTTTTACCAAATGGTGGGATTTTATCCTTTTTATAGCCAGTCCACTCGCGATATGCAGCAACATGTTCGGGCAAATTACTCCACATTCTCGGAAACCATGTTTTATCTCTCTTTACATAATTCGCCTCAGGTTTATATGCAATGATTTTATATTTATTATCTACCGTATCATAAATAGGATCTCCTTCAACGTAGGGATGTATTTTATCCTGTACAGAATTAAACTGTTGTCCATACATAAAAGGTCGATTTCCATATTGTTCGCGGTTAAGATATGACACAAAATTAAAAATAGACTCTGGATTATTTTGATCAATTGGAGGATTTGCAGCCGAACGTATTAAAACAATTGAATAAGACAAAAACCCGATTAAAAACACAGCAAAACAAGTAATTGCAAGATTTAAGCCCTGTCTGCCTTTTATTCCGCTAATTACAATCCCTAAAACTAGAACAAAAATAATAAGTATAGAAAATGCTATTAATCCTGAATTAAATCCAAGATAAAGATTGTTGACAAAAAACCATTCAAATTTTGATGCAATAACTGGCAAATAACTAATTATTAACTGCACTACGAGTAAAAGTAATACTGATAACAACAAGTATTTAAGAAATTCTTTTTTGTTTTGTTTTATTTGATCAAAATAATAAACAAGTACCAAAGCTGGAATTACCAATATATTCAATAAATGGATTCCGGTCGACATGCCTATTAATAGCGCAGTTAATATTAACCATCGATTTTTATCATTTTGATTTTTATAAGTAGTCGATTTTAACATTGTCCAAAATGTAAGACTAGTAAAAAGTATCGAAACAGAATATACTTCAGTTTCTGTAGCAACGGTCCAATAGCTTGTCGAAAATGCCAATGAAAGAGAACCAATTACCGCTGCAAATATTTTTAAATATTTCTTTTTACTATCTGAATTGTCTCTTTCGGTAGAAATCCTTTCAAATAGTAATAATAAAGTATGATAAGTAATGAAAACTGCAAATGTTGCCGAAATCACAGATAATAAGTTCATGGAAAATGCTATGTTTTCAGGATTAAATGCAAAAATTGAAAACACACGAGCCATTATCATATAAAATGGAGCACCGGGAGGATGTCCAATTTGTAAACCGTCAGAACAGGCAATAATTTCGCCACAATCCCAAAAGTTTACCGTTTTAGACATACTTACAAGATAAACGATAAAACTAAGGCCAAATAGTAGCCAGCCAACAAGCCTATTTATTTGTAATTTCCTAAACATTTGAACTTATAATTTCGCTAAATTAGTGATATAATTAGAGTTGAAGAATGTTTTTTTACTTTTTGTATGTTTTTATTTGATAAATGCTTAGGGCATGGAGCATAAAACATAAAGCATGGAGCAAAAAATAAAGACACTTATGCCCGAACAGCTTAATCGTAAATCGTATTCATAGTAAAGGTTTGATTTTCAATCAAGCTAGCCCTATACCCCATGCTTTATGCTCCATTTCAGATATGTTCTCACTAATCTCATCAGTTCCATTCAAAACGAGCTAAATTGATATGATTTGTTTCAACAAATAATATTTTGTATTTTTGTCTTTTCAGTTTTGTTCGATTATAAAATGCTAGCATAGCAATTTTGGTTCTATCAAACTATGTTCAAATTCTAATAGGACAACAAAATTAAAACTGACTTGTGGTGTAATGGCAACATACAAGGCTCTGAGCTTTGGGTTCTTGGTTCGAATCCTTGCAAGTCAACAAAAAACCGTTCAATGAACGGTTTTTTTGTTTTGATCCAACACCACGCACAAAATTCTTGAAATTATTAAACCACACGACACAGTCGTGCAGCAGCGCGAGGAATAGAATATTTGCTAATTGTAATTTGGTTATTGATTTAATTGGTCTAAATTTGCAATGCTATAAGCCAAAATTAGAATATGATTAATGTTTTATACATCTCTTATGACGGTATGACTGATTCGCTGGGCGAATCACAAGTAATTCCATACTTAAAAGAGCTGAGCAAGAAAAATATTAAAATTTGTATTCTTTCTTCTGAAAAACCAGGGATTTTCGAAAACAGAAAAAATTATATTGCCAAAACACTTTCGGAATATAATATAGATTGGCATCCTATAAAATACACCAAAAGCCCGCCTGTAATTTCTACAATAAAAGACATCCGAAACTTAAAAAAAACTGCATCAAAACTGCATCAAAAAAAAGGTTTTGATATTGTACATTGTCGTTCATACATTAGCTCTTTTGCAGGAGTATTTCTAAAAAAGAAATTTGGAGTTAAGTATCTATTCGACATGCGTGGATTTTATGCAGACGAGCGCGTTGATGGGAATCTTTGGCCTCAAAGCAATCCAATTTATAAGCATGTCTATAAATACTTCAAGAAAAAAGAATCTGAATTTTTTAAGTTAGCTGATCATACAATAAGCTTAACACATGCCGGTAAGAAAATAATACACGATTTTGAAAACCTTAACAATATTCCTATTGACGTAATTCCATGCTGTTCTGACATGAGTCTCTTTAATTATAATCTTACCAACTCAGAAAATCAGGAAAGACTACAAAAAGAACTTAACATTAGCTCAAATGATATAGTTCTGTCGTATCTCGGGTCTGTTGGCACTTGGTATATGCCAAATGAAATGATGCAATTCTTCAAAGTTTTTTTACAAAAGAAGCCTGAAGCAAAATTCATGTTTATTACGCGTGATAATCCCGAAATAATCTATAAGCTTGCAGAAAAGCACAATGTCCCTGCAGACAAAATAGTCATTAGATCGGCGAATCGCGAAGAAATTCCAGATCTAATTTCATTAAGCAAGTTTTCCATATTCTTCATTAAACCTGTTTTTAGCAAAAAAGCATCTTCGCCAACAAAACTTGCCGAATTACTAGGAATGGGAATTCCGATTATATGCAATTCTAATGTTGGTGATATTGATAAGTTTGTACCAAAAAATAATCTTGGTATTATGATAGATTCATTCAACACAGAAGCTTATCAAAACGCATGCGACAAGTTTGACGAACTGATGAATATTGATAAGGAACATTTAAGAGCAGTGGCTTGCAAACTTTTCTCACTTGAGGTTGGTGTTGAGACTTATTATAATGTTTACCAAAAACTTGCGGCTAAATGAAAAAGATTCTTGCAATAGTTCAACACCGCACAGGACGATCTCCAGGACAAAGATTTCGTTTCGAACATTACATCCCATATTTGGAAGCAAATGGATATGAAATTGTTTTTTCAAATATTATAAGTGAAAAAGATGATAATATTTTCTATTCCAAAGGCAAGTACTTTGCAAAACTAATGATTGTATTAAAATCTTTCAGACATCGCTTACAAGACCTTAAAACTGCCAAAAATTGTGATTTAGTTTTTATCTACCGAGAGGCAGTTATGCTTGGCACAACTTATTTTGAGGAAAAACTATCAAAGCTAAACGTCCCCGTTATTTTTGATTTTGATGATTCTATCTGGCTAAACGACACCAGCGATGGCAACAAAAACCTAGCATGGATGAAAAAACCTAAAAAAACTGCCATCATATGCAAATATTCAAATCTAGTGATGGTTGGAAATCAATATTTGGCTGATTATGCAAAAAAAAACAATTCTAATGTTGAAATAATTCCGACAACAATAAATACAGAATACCATAAACCACAAAGGATAAAGACAATTGAAGATAAAATATGCATAGGCTGGACAGGGACGACAACAACACTTAAGCACTATTACACCTCTATTCCTGTTCTTAAAAAAATTAAAGAAAAATATGGAGATAAGGTTTATTTTAAAGTCATTGTTAATTCAGAAGAATGGACAAAAGATCTTGATGTAAAGTTAGTAAAATGGACAAAAGAAGCCGAAATAAATGAACTCTGTGAATTTGACATCGGTATAATGCCATTGCCAGACAACGAATGGAGTAGAGGAAAATGTGGATTTAAAGGTCTGCAATGCATGTCACTAAATATGCCGGTAATAATGTCTTCTGTTGGCGTTAATACCGAAATTATCGAAAATGGCAAAAATGGTTTCCTTGCTGACACCGACGAGTTATGGTTTGATTACCTCTGCCAGCTTATTGATTCTTTCGAACTCAGAAAATCTATTGGCGAAGCTGCTCGTAAAACAATCAAAGAAGCTTATTCAGTAGATGTTTGGGAGAAAAAGTTTTTGGCAGAAATTGAGAAGATGGTTTAGGGCTATTAACTGTTGGCTAATGTAATGTATATTTAATATTATTTATATGAGAGATTTTAAAAAGCTTAATATTTGGCAAAACTCGATTACATTAG
>CAZUQY010000002.1:0-39210 GCA_964622935.1 uncultured Bacteroidales bacterium
CATTTCAGAAAGAGAGAAAACTTAACCCCTGTTGCATTTACTAATTGAATTTTTCTGAGCTAGAGTTCGGAGTTTGGAGACCTGAAGAAAAAAAAATCCCTCCAAGAAAACCTGAAGGGACAAATTCAATATTTTTTTTATACTAATTCCAAAGCATGTTCAATATCACTAATGATATCTTCATAATCTTCGATACCAACTGAATATCTTACAAGTCCATCAGTAATACCTGCTGATTCACGTGATTCAGGAGATAAACCAGCATGTGTCATTGAAGCTGGGTGTTGAATTAAAGATTCTACTCCACCTAAAGAAACTGCAAGCATTGCAAGATGAACATTATTCATCATTGTTTCACCTGCTGCAAATCCGCCTTTTAATCCAAAGCTAATCATAGAACCAAATCCTGACATTTGAGCTTTCGCAAGTTCATGTTGTGGATGAGAATTAAGACCAGGGTACTTAACCCACTCAACTTTTGGATGATTCTCTAAGAAATCTGCAACTTTTCTTGCACTTTGTTCTGATCTTTCCATTCTAATTGCCAATGTCTTAAGTCCTCTATTTACCATATATGCTTGATGTGGATCCATATTACAACCCATATAAACCATAGTCTGGCGTAGTTTTTTGTAAACCTCAGGATCTTTTGCGATCAACGCTCCACCAACAATATCAGCATGACCATTGATGAATTTAGTAATTGAATGCAAAGCAATATCAGCACCTAATTCAAGTGGTTTTTGCAAATAAGGTGAGCAGAAAGTATTATCAACACATACAAGAATATTATGCTTATGTGCTAATTCAGAAACAGCTTTCAAATCAGTAATAACCATAGTAGGATTAGTAGGAGTCTCAATATACAAAAGCTTTGTGTTTGGCTTTATTGCTTTTTCAATTTGAGAAATATCAGATGTATCAACATAAGTATAATCTACACCAAATCTTGAGAAATCTCTTTCCATAACAGCACGAGTCGGACCATAAACAGCACTAGAACTAATCATATGTGCATCTTTATCCAACAAAGCCATATAGACAGTTGAAACTGCAGCCATTCCACTTGACAATGCAATTCCTCGATAACCATTCTCAAGCTGAGCTAACTTCTCTTCAAATGAATTAATTGTTGGATTACCAATTCTAGTATAAATATATCCAGAATCCCTGCCAGCAAAACAATCAGCCCCGTGTTTTGCATTTTTAAATCTAAAAGTTGATGTTTGATAAATTGGAGGTACTGCGCTACCTAAAGCATCTTCATAATCTCCTGCATGAATAAGTTTGGTATTAAAACCTTTGTTTCTTGTTTCCATATTATTAAATGATTCAAAATTTTATTTCAAAGCACAAAATTAAAAAACTTATAAATAAAACCTAAAAAAATCATTCTAAATAAGTTACAGAATATCATTCATAAACAAAGTATTATAAAGTTAAACATAATTATCATTTTAGAATAATTAACAAACTTTATAGAGATTAAAATTAATTTTGGCTAAAGCAAAAATATATATATATTTGCATTCCTGTTACGGTACCTTGGCCGAGTGGCTAGGCACCGGTCTGCAAAACCGGCTACGGCGGTTCGACTCCGCCAGGTACCTCATAAAAAAGACACCCATTAAGGTGTCTTTTTACTTTATAAGATGTTTTAAAAAAAATTAGGCAAATATCGTTCTTACTTTTGACTAAAAATTCTATATTTTAATTGAGATATCACAACACCAATTATTACGATTAAAATTCCTAAAATTTTCTTTGGCCCGATTTCTTCGCCGAGAAAGAAATAAGAAACGATTATTGTAAAAATAGGAATCACGTTTGTAAAAACATTCACTTTTGTAACTGACATGAATTTTAGACCATACATGTAAAAAAGGAAAGCCAATGTAGATGCAAAAAAACCAAGATTAAAAATTGCCCAGAATGCTTCTTCAACAAATCCAGTAACCATTATATCATTACGGGAGAATATCGCCAATAAAGGAGCAAAATAAATCATACCTATAATGTTTTGCCATATAATAATATTGAATATTGAATATTCGTCAGGTATCTTTTTAATCATTACACTATACCCATTTGCTGCAATAATAGCAAGAAATAGCAATCCCAATCCTATCAAAGAAACCTGCAAACTCATATCTTTTCCTAATACCAGGACAACAATTCCAGTTATAGAAATAACAATTCCCAAAACATTTAAAACAGTTATTCTCTCGTTAAGAAAATAATAAGCTACAAATGGAGTAAACAATGGGATAACAGAAATAATAACAGATGCCATTGATGGGTCAACATAAGACAATCCGGTAGTTTCGCCAATAAAATAGAGAAACGGCTCAAACAATGCCAACAATAAAAACATTGGCCAGTGTTTTTTCGCTGGAAAACGAAATTTCTTAGTGACAATCAACACGGGAACCATCACAATTGTTGATACCAATAATCTGAAAAAAACTATTGTGATTGAATTATAATGAGATAGTGCTACTTTGCTCCAAACAAACGAGGTGCCCCACAAAATCATAGAAATCGTTAATAGGACATAAACAAGAATCAGTTTTCTATTATTATTCATTTATTATTCAGACCCAAATAAAATTACTACAACTTTTTCAGAAGATTTTTCATGTCAATCTTCTCTTTCACAATTTGAGCAATCTTATCAATTGAAACTCTCTCCTGTTCCATAGTGTCGCGATGTCTTAGGGTAACAGTTCTATCTTCTACACTCTGGTGGTCAACAGTTATACAGAATGGAGTTCCAATTGCATCCTGACGACGATAACGCTTGCCAATTGAATCTTTCTCCTCATATTGACAGTTCATATCAAATTTAAGCTCATTCAAAATTTCTCGTGCAATTTCTGGCAATCCATCCTTTTTAACCAATGGTAGCACCGCAACTTTAATTGGCGCCAATGGAGCAGGAAAATTTAGCACAACACGGATTTCGTCTCCAACTTTCTCTTCATTGTAACATGCTGACAAAATACTCAAGAATGTACGATCTAACCCAATAGAAGTTTCTACAACATAAGGAACAAAACTCTCACCAGACTCATTATCAAAATATCTGATTTTTTTACCTGAAAATTCTTCATGCTGCGATAAATCAAAGTCAGTTCTCGAATGAATTCCTTCCAACTCTTTAAACCCAAATGGAAATTCAAATTCAATATCGAATGCTGCATTTGCATAATGAGCAAGTTTATCATGTTCGTGCCAACGATATTTTTGTGGATCGATACCCATGGCAAAATGCCATTTCATACGTTTATCTTTCCACTCCTCAAACCATTTCATCTCTTCGCCAGGTTTAACAAAATATTGCATTTCCATCTGCTCAAATTCACGCATACGAAAAATAAACTGACGAGCTACAATCTCATTACGAAACGCTTTACCAATTTGAGCGATCCCAAACGGCAATTTCATACGACCAGTTTTTTGAACATTTAGATAATTCACAAAGATTCCCTGAGCTGTTTCAGGACGTAGATATATCGTGTTTGCACCTTCGGTAACAGAGCCAAGCTTCGTATTAAACATTAAATTAAATTGGCGTACTTCAGTCCAATTACGACTACCAGAAACGGGACAAGCTATTTCCAAATCAATAATGATCTGCCTTACCTTATCAAGGTCGTCTGCTTCTAATGCAGCAACAAAATTTTCAGTAATTTCTTTAATTTTTGCATTATATCCTAGAACTCTTGGATTAGTTGCAAGGAATTGATCTTCGTCAAAGTCATCGCCAAATCTTTTTCTTGCTTTGGTTACTTCCTTTTTTACTTTATCTCTAATTTTTTCGATATAATCCTCAATTAAAACATCAGCACGATATCTCTTTTTAGAATCTTTGTTATCAATCAAAGGATCATTAAATGCATCAACGTGACCAGATGCTTTCCAAACAGTTGGGTGCATAAAAATGGCAGAATCAATTCCAACAACCTCCTCATTCATCTGAGTCATTGCTTTCCACCAATATTCCTTAATGTTATTCTTTAACTCTGCCCCATTCTGTCCATAATCATATACAGCACTAAGCCCATCATACAATTCCGATGATTGAAAAATAAAACCGTATTCTTTGCAGTGTGCAACAATTTTCTTGAAAAGATCTTCATGTACCATATTACAATTGAATTAATTTCTATCTATTAAATAAGATTCCTAATTGAAAAACCGGACAAAAATACAAATCATTTTGGTAATCTAACGTAGATAAACAAATAACCTGAGTTGTCAAAGAGATCTTTTTTGACAAGTAGTAGTCTACACTTAGCATAGGATATGCAACCCAAACAGGATAAGTATAATAATTACCTGATATTATTTCCGTTCCAGATTGTTCCTCAATGTGGATGTTTTTAATTCTCCCTTTTCCTCCACTCAAAGCAATGCAAAACCTAAACTTTTCGCCAAAATAAGTATAACCAGCAAATACCCCCCCATACCCTAAATTAATATATGAATTCTCGGATTGAGTAGAGACATAACCGGTTTTCTGGGAACCACCTATAAGGCCTAAAGTAAAATGATCCTTTATATAAAATCTCAGCAAGCCTCCAATTCCAAAACCCAAACTATTAATCTCCTGATTGGGGTTACTGGTAATTGTATACCCAGGTTGAAAAAAAAGCATACCTCCACTATACATAGGACTTTTATTCTGTGCAAAAATCAACTGAAAGAATACAATGAGTATAAGAAATAAAAGACTTTTTTTCATCTGGCTTTAATTTCCTGGCAATTCTATACTTTTATCAATTAGTACATCAGTTTCTCTATTGCCATGAAATACTGATTGATAAACAACCGCTCCTCTTTGATCCCAATATGTTGATTTACCTTCCTTCATGCCATCTTTATAATTAACTTCAGAGTCTCTACCTCCAAAATTATAATAGGTTTGCCATTTACCATCAGGATTATCAATTTTATAATACTCTATTTTGAGAATCATTTCACTATTATTTCTGTATACCCATTTCCCATCTCTTAAACCTTCGTGATAATTCCCAGAGATAATTTCAAACCCTCTAATATTATAAGTTTTATAAGTGCCATCTAGAACAGATGTAGTTTTGTTTTTAATGCTAAAATCGTCATCCGAAACAACTTCAATAAGCTTATATGATTCTTCAAGTTGTTTTTTTCCATTAGGAAACCAAAAGTAATTTTTTCCACAAATCAATCCATCTTTGTATTCTGTTACTGTTTTTTTCTGACCATTTTCGTGCCATGTCTGCCATTCTCCCTGCATTATCCCAAAATCATATGTGCCTTGCATTGTCAATGTACCATCATCATACCACTCTTTCCATTCTCCTACTTCTGTGTCATTTTCAAATTGTCCTTGTCTAAACATTTGACCATTTTCGAAATAAACATTCCAAACACCATCTTTCTTTCCAGAAGTATAATCCACTTCTTTCCATATTTGCTTATTCGAATACCAAAAAGTCCATTTGCCCTCCATTTTACCTCTGATATAATTACCTTCGTTACCTTTAGAGCCATCCGATCTCCAATAGGTCCATAGTCCATCCTGCAAATCATTTTTGAAACTGCCATCAATATCATTTTTTCCATCTTCTAACCAGAAATGAGCTTCCCCATTTTTAACTCCATTAACGTAAAATAATTCGGATTGCTTTTTCCCATTTTTATAAAATTTAGTCTGCAAACCATCACGTACATCATCTTTATAAGTATTAGTACTTCTCACCTGACCAGAAGGATACCAAAATGTCCACACACCTTGTCTTTTACTGTCAATCAATTGACCCTCCATTTCCTTATTCCCATCAATTGCCCAATAAATATTAAATCCATTAATATAGGATATTTCACTTTTTTTATTCCCATTATCATACCATTCCAACCAAATTCCAACTCTTTCTCCTAGCTGAAATTCTCCCTCCGATTCTTTTTGTCCGTTTTCATGATAATAAGCCCATTTACCTTGTTCGCGTCCATTAACAAAGTTACCCTCAGACATTTTATTCAAATTATTATAAAACCTAATCATCTCACCATTGCCATCAATCACAGTTTGTTTTCCATCTGGGGCATAAAACTTCTGCATTTTTTTTAAAAACCCTTTTTGATAAACAACCTCAGATTGCAATTTTCCATTTTCATAATACAATTGCCAAATAGAATCCTTAAGATTGCTATGATAATTTCCTTTGACCTTTGGGTTTCCATTTTCGAAATACTCGCAAAATTCACCATGCCTTTGGTTTGCCCAATAATTATATTTCTCTTTAACACTTCCATCAATGAAATAAACAATATTTTCACCATGAATCATATCTTTATAGTGATCTATTTGTGCCATTTTTTTTCCATTTGGGCTAAAATAATTCCACGTGCCATATTTTTGACCAAGATGGAGTGTGCCATTTTCCCTAATTTGTTCGTTTTTATAAAACACAGTATCTTCAATATACTCCTGAGCATAAAGACAAACAGACAAAAATGTCATTAAGATAAAAACTGTTGATTTTCTTTTCATACTTATAAATTTATGTATTATCTTGCTCAAAACATGCTAAAATGTTTTTCAACGACAATCTGCTTTGACGCCAGATATTTTTATTTTATACCAAACTTATACAAAATTAACATTTAAGCTAAAAAAAGATTGACGCTGTTTTGCTTTGTTACAAACAATAAATTATTGATAACTTAAACACATTGATATTCAGTTAAATAACGTAAGATAAATATATATATTTCGCTTTTTTTTTTAAATAAATGAAGAAATATTTGGTAAAAGATACAAATCATGTTAAATTTGTTCATAAAATTGTTGATAAAATTTGTAAAAGCGTGAAATACAGTACTTTAACTTTTTTGATTATTATGATGATCTTTGCAGGTAAAACTGTAAAGGCAGATGAAATGATTCTGAAAGGTGTATATCAGGGTTTGGATCTATACATAATAAATCCTATGTTAGATATTGGTGAAGAATATTGCGCATACGAAGTTCTCATTAATGGAACTCCGTTTAATGATGTTATCAATTCAAGTGCGTTTAGAATAACTTTAGACTATGTAGGTCTTCAGTTTGGTCAGGAATATGAAGTAATAATTAAGCATCATCCAGACTGCACTCCCAAACTTGTAAATCCAGAAGTTTTAAAACCACTTAGCACATATGAATTGCTTAGTTATGAACTTGGTTACAACGACATACTTAATTTCACGACACATAAAGAATCTGGTAAACTTACATTTTATATAGAAGAATTCAGATGGAACAAATGGATTCAAATAGGAGAAATTCTTGGCGAAGGTGGTCCTGATGATAGAGTTTACAGTCAAAAGATTTATCCTTTCGATGGAGAAAACCGTTACCGAATATATCAGACTGATCATCTAAATCGCAAATTTTACTCGGACGAAATGATAATAAAAGTTGACAAAAAGGATGTGAAAGTCACTTGTTCTCTAAAAAAAGTTAAAAGAGAAATTACATTCTCTGGCGATACATATTATTCAGTTATAAACCAATTTGGAGAAGAACTTATTACCGGAAACGGAAATGTGGTAGATGTTTCCAATCTTAAAAAAGGAGAGTATTTTTTAAATTTTGAAAATGAATACGAAGTCTTCAAGAAAAGATAAGACTTAAAGGGGTGTATTCTAAAGAGGCATATTTCTAATGCCTCTTTTTTTTAATTTTACAGAATGAAATTTAATTACAATGCATATAAGGATGCCATTTTTAAAATCTCGACAGATGATGAATTCTTATATCTTTCTCTATCTGCATTTTTGCATCAATACCAAAATAACAGCATATACAACGATTACTGCAATCTACTAAAGATAAATCCTAAAAGTGTCAGTAAACTCGAGGATATTCCATTTTTACCCATAGAGTTTTTCAAAACTAAAAAAGTTATTACAGGCAATGCCGAGGAAGAAACCGTTTTTCTATCAAGTGGAACAACCGGAAGCACTTCATCTCATCATTATGTGAGTGACATACAATTATATAAGTCCAGTTTTTTAAGTACTTTCTTTTTAAGATATGGCAATCCTAAAGACATTGTAGTTTTAGGCTTACTCCCCTCCTATCTTGAAAGAGGTGGATCTAGCCTAGTCTATATGGTTAATGAGCTAATACGCTTAACAGGCAATAGTAAAAGTGGTTTTTATCTTACCAATTTTCAAGATTTATATCAAAACATCTGCGAACTTGAGAATAAGCTTACCAAATACATATTAATTGGTGTCAGCTATGCATTATTGGATTTTGCAGAAAAATATAAACCTGAAATAAAAAATGGGATTGTGATGGAAACCGGGGGTATGAAAGGACAAAGAAAAGAGTTAACAAAGGCAGAACTTCATTCAGTTCTTTGTAGATCCTTTAAAACGGATTCTATTCATTCAGAATACGGCATGACAGAGCTTCTTTCACAAGCATATTCCCAAGAAAATGGGATTTTTAATCCTCCTACGCATTTGCAAATACTGACAAGAGATTATTATGATCCGTTATCTGTTTCGCAAACTGGCACTGGAGCCATAAACATTATTGATTTAGCAAATATTAATTCATGCTGCTTTATCGCAACCTCAGATTTAGGTACTGTTTACTCAAATAGGACATTCAGCATTTCTGGGAGATTAGACAATGCAGATATCAGAGGGTGTAATTTACTGGTATATTAGAACTTATATCGTACTTATTTAGAGGTTGATAAAAAGTGATAATGCATATCGTCACTCTCATCAGTTCTACTCAAACCCAACTAAATTAATAATATATACCGATTATTACACTGGAATCTTATTTATTCTATTGATATGTCGTCCACCCTCGAAACCAGTATTTAAAAAAGCTTCGACAATCCTGACAGCCTCATCAGAAGAAATAAATCTTGCAGGCAAAGCACAAATATTTGCATTATTATGCAATCTTGCCAACTTAGAAATTTCCATATTCCAACACAAAGCACTCCTAATGCCTTGATGCTTGTTTACGGTCATATTTATTCCATTTCCACTACCGCAAATAGAAATCCCAATTTCACATTTTCCAGACTCTACAGCCTCAGCCAATGGGTGGGCGTAATCCGGATAATCACAACTTTCTTCAGACCATGTACCAAAATCCATGTACTCAAATTCAAGTGTTTGTACATATTCTATTAGTCGATTTTTTAATCCAACCCCAGCGTGGTCACAAGCAAATCCAATTTTCATCATTCAATTATTTAAATTTATGCAAATTTATTAAAGATTTTCTTTATCTCTTTTTTCGTTTAATCTTTTTAAACTTTTTATTCAACCATGCAGGTGCCATAATCGAACCAATAAAAAGATATGGATAATATGAGATCAATCTCCATATCAACGCCATAAACACTACAAATCCTGCTATCGGAACGAATTCCGCCATATATGAATTAAATACAGTTTCTACAAATCCACTTCCTCCAGGAGTAGGCATCACAAGCATCATGATCCACATAACCATCTGTTTTGCAAAAATCAGAAAATGATCATGTAAAGTAAGATATTTTGTATACGCATCAAATCTTAGGGAATAATACAATGCTAACATTAAAAAGTTCAACACCCAATATCTGGAAGTCCATGACATAAAACTAGAAAGTGCAGCTTTAAACCAAAACCAAAAATTTCTATGTTTAAATTCACGATTAGATATCTCAAAACTCTTTGCCATCTTTTCAGCAGAATTCTTCCATCGTTTTAAAAACCTGAAACGAAAAAGTTTATTAATCAGTGATGCAAAAAACTTTGGGTTAATAAAGATTGAATATCCCATTATTATTGCCCATAATAGCTTCATGGTATATCCAATAATTGCAAAAACAAAGAACCTTGAAGATATTAAGGATGACTCATCTACACTAAAAAGTTCTGATTGGCTGAATAATAACAACAAAATGGGAAACATGATAGAAAAATACAACTCATCCAAAAAAGAGGTTGCAATAACAATAGAAGTACTTTTTCCTAGATTAATCCCTTCTTTCCAAACAAAAACTGTTGCTAGAGCAGTTCCACCAATTGCAGAAGGAGTAACTGCAGAACCAAACTCCCATAATAAAACGATTCGCAAACAACTAACCCATTTTAACTCACCTGAAGATAAGATTCTAAGTCTAATGATATATCCGAGATCACGAAAAACCATTAATAGAACTGCCAAAAATAAAAACAGAAAAGTGTAATATGAAAATTCAAACACCGTAAAATCTATCTTGTGAAAATCGCGATAAACAAAAAACAAAACGATACCAAGTCCTAAAACTGCAGGCAATACAACCTTCCAAGGATTAAGATTTCTTAAACTAGTATCTTGAGTTTTGCTCATGTTTACAAAATAAGTCTAATAATTGTAATATTCTATAAAATTGATGCTAAAATTATGTATTTTTAACCCAAATTTATATTTATGAGTTTTATTGCAATTATTCCTGCAAGATATGCATCGACAAGATTCCCCGGTAAACCTTTGATTAACATCAATGGGAAAACCATGGTACACAATGTTTATCTGCAAGCAAGCAAAGTATTTAACACCGTTTATGTGGCCACTGAAGATGAAAGAATATTAAAAGAAGTTCTTTCTTTTGGAGGTAAAGCTGTTATGACAATGAAAAAACACAAAAGCGGAACAGATCGTTGTGCAGAAGCTATTGACAAAATTGAACTGCTTGAAAATAAAAAATTTGATATTGTAGTAAATATTCAAGGTGATGAACCTTTTATTAAAACAGAACAACTAAATGAAATAAAAGCTTGTTTTAAATACAAAAAAACACAGATTGCTACCTTGGTTAAACCTATTAACAACAAAGATGACATTTTCAACCCAAACAAGCCCAAGGTCGTTATTTCGAAAAATAACGAAGCAATATATTTTAGCCGATCTCCTATTCCATTTTTACGAGGTCAAAAAGATTCTAAATGGGTTTCGAAGCATCTTTATTACAAGCACATTGGATTATATGGTTACCGTAAAGACATACTAAAAGCTATAACAAAGCTTGCACCATCAGCTCTTGAGTTAGCTGAAAGCCTAGAGCAATTACGCTGGCTCGAAAACGGTTATACTATAAAACTAGGATTTACAGAACAAGAGAGCTTCAGCATCGATACTCCAAAAGACATTGAAAAAATAAGACAAGTAGGACTATTATAATGAAGATTGCTGTAAATACTAGACTATTATTAAAAAACAAGCTTGAAGGCATTGGTTGGTTTAGCTTTGAATCCTTGAAACGAATTACACAAAATCATCCAGAACATACATTCTATTATATTTTTGACAGGCCATACGACAAATCTTTTATTACTTCTGACAACATAGTCCCAATAGTTGCTGGATTACCGACAAGACATCCGTTTTTATGGTACTTATGGATGGAATTTACTATTCCTAAAATACTAAAAGAAATTGATGCAGATATCTTTGTTTCACCAGATGGAATGATCTCTTTAAAATCTAAAATTCCACAAGTTCCAGTTATTCATGACATTAATTTTCACCACAATCCGCAACAACTCCCTTTTTGGGTAAGAAAGTACAACAATTATTTTTTCAAGAAATACGCTAAAAAAGCGACACAAATTGGAACTGTATCAGAATATTCAAAAAATGACATCTCAGAAACATATGGCGTTGACTCAAGTAAAATAACTGTTTGTTATAATGGTTCAAATTACATCTACAAGCCTGTTTCAGATGTGATAAAATCACAAATAAAATCAAAATACACTAAATCAGAGAATTACTTTGTATTTGTTGGAGCTCTAAATCCAAGAAAAAACATACCTGGCTTACTCAAATCATTTGAAATATTTAAAAACTCTGGCGATTTCAAGCATAAACTAATTATTGTTTGTTCGGCAATGCATTTAACCGGAGAGATAGATGAGACCTTAAAATCAATATCATATAAAGACGATGTGGTTTTTACAGGAAGGCTAGAACTTAAAGAGTTATCACTTATACTAGGTTCAGCAACAGCACTTGTTTACATTCCATTCTTCGAAGGATTTGGAATTCCACTTGTTGAAGCGATGTATGCAGAAACTGCAATAATTGCCGGCAACACAACCTCTCTACCAGAAGTTGTCGGAAATGCAGCACTATCATGTTCACCTGAAGATCATCTAACAATTGCTCAACATATGGTAACACTTGCGAGTAATCCTGCTATACGAAATAAATTGATTGAAGAATCAAGAATCCAAAGAATGAATTTCTCGTGGGATAAAACAGCAGAAAAATTTTGGACTTGTATTGAAAAAGGACTTTCATCTGTACAGCAAGACTAAGCTATGCTAAAAAACAATTGCAATATTGGATTACTCGAAGCCGGTTGTGATGAAGCAGGGCGTGGTTGTTTAGCAGGACCAGTCTTTGCCGCAGCAGTTATACTTCCTAAAGACTACAAAAATGCTCTACTCAATGACTCAAAGCAAATCAGTGAAAAAAATCGATATCTTTTAAGAGAACAAGTCGAAAAAGATGCTTTGGCTTATGCGATTGGAATAGTTGACAACCATAAAATTGATAAGATAAACATTCTCAATGCTTCTTTTCTGGCTATGCACAGAGCTGTCGAGAAACTTACAATTACTCCTGAATTTTTACTTATCGACGGCAATAGGTTCAGACCATACCCAGACATAAAACACAAGTGTATTATTAAAGGCGACTCTATTTATTTATCTATAGCAGCGGCATCAATTTTAGCAAAAACATATAGAGATGACTATATGCTTAATCTGCATACAGAATTCCCACATTACTGCTGGGACAAAAACAAAGGATACCCAACAAAAGCACATCGCCAAGCAATTTCTCAACATGGTGTTACTAAATATCACCGAATAAGTTTCAGACTTCTAGACACTCAATTGAAACTGTTTTAAATTAGACATCTATTAAATAAAAAAACGCTGCAACAAAAAGCTACAGCGTTAGTAAACTATTTTAGTGATTTTATTTTCTTAAAAAAGCAACAACAAGTTTATAAATTGCAGATACGAGATACATTCCAACAACATTTACAAATGCCACAAAAATGCTTAGTATCATCATGGAAAATCCAACTTGGAACAACTGACTAAAGTATTCTTTAAAAGTATCAACACCAAGTCCTGAAAATGCTCCAGGCAAATTAACAAAACTGATTCGTGATATTAAACCAACAAGTCCGTCCATTGGAAAGAATGGCATAGCAGCTAACAAAGTCGAAAGCAAAGTTATTAAACCAATAGCGATAGGAATAATTGCACCAATTATACCAATAGTTTTAAAGATACCAGGCATAATATCAACAAGGTTTGTTGTTGGATCGTTTATGATTAATTTTGCTCTGTTATACAAAGCACCCACAACAAATAAATAAGTACCTACAGAAATTAGAAGACACAATATAAATAATACTAAATGACGAATAATTGGAAATGCATCCATGTCAAAAACGACGTCAAAATAATCTATTGTAACCAAAATAACACTATACGCTCCATATACAGCAAAAACTATTGCAGCAAATAAAAACATAAACCTGAACGCTTTCTTAAAAAAGTTTTCACCTTCAACTATAGCAACTGGTTTTGAAGTAAATAATCCAAGTAATTTTTCCATAATTTTTAGTTTTAATATTGATTGATTTGTGCAAATATAAGAATTTTATTTTTAATATCGGCTCAATAGATTCCAATCGAACCTTTTCTTTATTCTTTATAAGCAAACAGAATCAGGAAAAGGATATCGTTTTTCGGAATAAATACGATAACGAATATTTTTACGTAATAAGTCCCTTATTCTTAATAAGGAATTTATGTAAAATAATTAATACCCAAATGCGATTATACAAATAATCATGACCTTGTCTGAATTTCCTGACCATTTTTTGAACCTCTTTAAATTCCACGACATTAAATTCTAAAATAATAGATTCATTTAAGTAGTCATTAATTAAGAAGGACAAATCAGTATAAAGCCATTTTTTCAAAGGAATAGAAAAACCCCATTTGGGTCTGTCGAAAAACCTTTCAGGAATATAATCGTAAAGCACCTGTTTTAAAAGATATTTTTGTGTATCACCAACGATTTTAAGTTTCGGGTCAACATTTAGAGCAAACTCAACAATACGATTATCAAGCAAAGGAACTCTTGTTTCCAAAGCATATCTCATTGATGCTCTATCAACTTTTACCAACAAATCATCCTTAAGATAATATCGAAGATCAAAAACGGCTTGTGCCTCTTCAGGAGTCAGCTTCCTAACAAAATTATCATAATCTTGCTCAAGACTATTATCGAAAACTAATTCGGGATTTAACAACTTGCTAATTTCTCGTTCACTAAAAAGATATTGTTCCTGCGAAAAGATATGACTTTTAATCGTAGCCTTATCTTTATACTTATATAAATAGGAGGCTCTCTTTGATCTATTTGATGGATATGCACTTAACATTACTCCAAACAATTGTCTAAATGTTGTATTTGGGAAATGTGTCAATCTTTTTGCCCATTTATAAGCTCCATAACCATGAAAAAGCTCATCGCCTCCATCACCCGACAAAACCATTGAAACATGTTCTTTTGCCAATTTCGACAGCATCATTGTGGGTATTGCGGAAGAATCTGCATAAGGTTCATCATAAAAATCAAGCATATCCAAAACAATGTCTTTTGCATCATTTTCAGTTACGATATATTCATGATGATCAGTCCCGAGATAATTTGCGACTTTACGAGCATATTTAGATTCATCATATTGTGAATCTGCAAATCCAATCGAAAATGTTTTAAGTTTTCCTTCATATTCTTTACTAGCAACTGCAGTAACTAAACTTGAATCAATTCCTCCACTCAAAAATGTACCAAATGGGACATCACTAACTAAGCGCATAGAAACAGAAGATTTAATAAGATCGTTTAATCTCGTTTTTGCTTCCGATATGTCTGTAATAACATTTCGTCGGATAGTTCCTTCAATATCCCAATAGGATTCCATTCTAAAACCGTTTTCGGAAAGAATACCTGTTTGCCCATTTGGGAATTTACGAATATTGCTAAAGATTGTATTAGGCTCTGGAATATATCCTAGATGCAAAAACTCATTTATAGCAGAATTATTTATTTGTCGTCTATCTCTAATATACTTTACCTTAAGAAGTGATTTCAATTCTGAGGAAAAAGCAAAATTATCTCCATCCCAATAATAAAACAGAGGCTTAATTCCAATCCTATCACGAAAGATATATAATATTTGTTCTTGCTTATCAAAAATGCAGATTGAGAACATCCCGTTGAGTTTACTAATAAAGGTAACCCCCCACTCAGCAAACGCCTCAACAATTACTTCTGTATCACTGGTAGTTTTTAACTCAATATTCAGGTCCTTAGCGATACTTTTAAAATTATAAACCTCGCCGTTGTATACACAAACATACCTCATTGAATGAGACTCCATTGGTTGATTTGCATCATTTGACAAATCAAGAATACTTAACCTTTGATGTCCCAGCCCAACATTTTCGGTATAGTAACTTCCTTCTGCATCGGGTCCCCTATGGACCAGACATGAAGTCATACTATCCAATTCTTCTTTACTGACAAAGTCAGCATTACTTTGTGTATAAAAACCTGTTATTCCGCACATTATTCTATCAATCTACTTATGCAAAAATAATTGAATATATCAAGTATAACTAATATAAGTCTAATTTTTATATTAAGTTTTTAGGTTTAACTGCATTATCAAAGATTTCAACTGAAACTAAACCCGTAATCTGAACAGCCTCTCTAAGACTAATATCGTTTTCAAAGGCATATTTTGCAATCTTTGCAGCATTTTCATAACCTATCTTTTCATTTAAGGCGGCAACTGACATTAATGAATTCTCAAGATTTTTATCTAATTGCTGTGTATTGACCTTCATACCTACTAAACAATTATCCGTAAACGAGTTAACTGCTTCCGATAAAAGTTTCACCGATTCGATAAAATTCTTTATTATCAATGGTTTATTGACATTAAGCTCAAACTGTCCATTCATTGCTCCAGTGGCAATTGCAACGTCATTACCAAAAACCTGCGCACACACCATCGTAAGCGCCTCTATTTGAGTAGGGTTAACCTTACCCGGCATTATCGATGATCCAGGCTCGTTAGTTGGTAATATAATCTCTGACAAACCACAACGCGGACCACTTGACATTAGTCTCAGGTCATTTGCGATCTTATTCAAACTAACAGCCAATTGTTTAACCGAAGAATGAGTTTCAACAATTGCATCATTAGCAGCCATAGCTTCGAATTTGTTTTCGGCAGGAGCAAACTCAAGTCCTGTAAAATCATTAATATAAGACACTACTGATTTATCAAAACCTTTGGGAGCATTAAGGCCCGTACCCACTGCTGTACCACCAATTGCAAGTTCATACAAATGTTTCAAAGAATTCTGCAAAGATTTAATTCCATGATCAATTTGTGAAATATAACCAGAAAACTCTTGACCAAAACTTAAAGGAGTTGCATCCATCATATGAGTTCTACCAACTTTTATATAATCCTTAAATTCTTCAGATTTCTTTTCAAATCTGTTTCTCAATTGCACCAATGAAGGCAAAAGATTGTTCTGCACCAATAACATTGCTGCCATATTTATAACTGTAGGAAAAGTATCATTCGAGGATTGACTTTTATTTATATCATCATTTGGATGAAAAGATTTCACCTCATCAGTTAATTTGCCACCATTTAATACATGGGCACGATTAGCAATAACTTCGTTTAAGTTCATATTAGTTTGAGTACCCGAACCTGTTTGCCAAACAACCAATGGAAAGTTGTCATCAAGAAGCCCTTTGCTTATTTCATCACAAACAAGAGAAATAGATGATGCCTTATTTGCATCAAGTTTTCCAAGATCTCTATTTGCAAAGGCACATGCTTTTTTTAACAAAGCAAACGCATGAATCACTTCCAAAGGCATACGTTCGCCAATTTTAAAATTTTCAAACGAACGCTGAGTTTGAGCTCCCCAATACTTATCTCCAGAGACCTCAATAACACCTAATGTGTCGTGTTCTTTTCTGTTTTTCATTTTCTATAAATTAATTAAAGAACCCTCTAATTGCAGCTGTAGTTTCAACAGGATTATCAAAATGCAACCAATGTCCAGCATTTTTTATTTCCTGAATTGAAACATTTGTAAAAATAAAATTAATAAGTTTTACATCTGAATCAGTTATATAATTTGAATTTTCTGCTTTAAAAAAAAGTGTCTTTACCCCTATTTTCTTATCTATAAAATCATCGGCATTAAGCCCACTAAAGATATTGTTAAGATTTTCAAATAATGAATTTACATTTATTCGCCAGAAAAATCCATCTTCATTCTTACCAATACTTTTCAGAACAACATTTTTCACAGTAGGACCATAAGACTCTATTTCCTTGCTTATCGATCTATAATCTTTAAAATCGGATAAGTTAAGTCGTTTCATTAAAGATAGTAGATTTAAGTGGGAATTTGCAGTTGCGTCTTGCTCAAGCAGCGAAGTATGTGAACGTGGCGAGATATCAGCTACGACCATTTTTTCAATCATTTCAGGAAACTTTTCCGCAAAAGACATAACAAGTTTGCCTCCCATAGAGTGCCCAACTATATATGCTTTGTCAATCTTCATAAAATCAAGATAATTTTTTAAATCATTTGCCATTTCAGGATATGAATGCACATCGCTACGAAAAGACTTTCCATGATTTCTCAAATCCGGCAAATGCACTGTAAATTCGTTTGATAAAGATTCACCTACTCGGGCCCAGCTATCAGAATTCCCATACAGGCCATGCAATATAACAAGTTTTCTGTCAGAGTTTCCAATTATATTTGAATTTAAGACCACTTCGGAAAATTATAATGCGGATGTAAACTGCTCTAAAAATCTTATGTCATTTTCAAAAAACAATCGCAGGTCTTTGATACCATATTTAAGCATCGAAATTCGTTCAATTCCCATTCCAAAGGCATAACCAGAATAAACTTCTGGATCTATCCCTGCTGAAACAAACACATTAGGATCAACCATTCCACAACCTAATATCTCTAACCAACCAGTACCTTTGCAAACATTGCAACCTTTACCACCGCACAAAGTACAACTAACATCCATCTCAGCAGATGGTTCAGTAAAAGGAAAATATGATGGGCGAAGTCTGATTTTTGTTTTTTCTCCAAACATTTCCTTAGCAAAATAATCGAGTGTTTGTTTCAAATCAGCAAACGATACATTTTTATCCACGTACAAACCTTCGATTTGATGAAAAAGACAGTGTGCTCTTGCCGAAATTGCTTCGTTACGATAAACTCTACCCGGTGACAAACTTCTAATTGGCGGATCTAACTCGGACATTTCGTGAGCTTGACTAGATGATGTATGAGTCCTCAATAAGACATTCATATCAGAAGAGATAAAAAAAGTATCCTGCATATCTCTTGCCGGATGATCGGCAGGGAAATTTAATTTGCCAAAATTATGATCCTCATCTTCGATTTCAGGACCATCAGCAACAATAAATCCAAGACGAGTGAAAATAGAAATTATTTCTTTCCTTACAATTGACAATGGATGACGTGAACCTAAATTCATTGGGTCTCCAGGCCTACTTAAATCGATTTCAAATTCTGAATTTTCATTAACAACAAGTGATGCTTTTAAAGTATTTACTTTTTCTATTGCAACTTGTTTTAAACGATTTATCTCAACTCCGACCACCTTCTTTTCCTCAACTCCAAGTGTTCTAAAATCATTAAACAACTCAGATATTAGTCCTTTTTTGGATAAATATTTTAATCTAATTTCTTCAACTTCTTCTATGCTTTTGGGTGAAAATTCATTAACCGCTTTCAACAATTCATTAATTCTGTCAATCATAATTCATTTTTTAGAATGCACAAAGTTAAAACTTTTCACAATATCAGCAATTCAAAAAAAGTAATTCAAGATACAATTAGCAAGGAAAATTAGAATTATCCTACGCTCATCCCTCCGAGGGACAACATTAAAGTCAGTAAAACCCTCGGAGGGAGTGGCAGAAACCTACCATTTTGTAATCTCAAACTAGACGATAATAAAAAGTAACAATAGAAGTAAGAACATTCGATTAAGAGAACAATGGAACATTCGAAATTAGAAACAACCCTACCCCCATCTCTTCAAGAGTCAACGCATTGGCCAATGGAACCCTCGAAGGGAGTAGCTAAACTTAGCATCCTATAATTTCACATTAGTCAACTCTAAAAAAGTCTCTTTATTTTTTCCTTAACCGTTTTATTTTTTTAATTTTATAAACAACAAGCAACAAATTGATTATCAATCTACAACA
This sequence comes from uncultured Bacteroidales bacterium, assembly GCA_964622935.1. Taxonomy (GTDB): domain Bacteria; phylum Bacteroidota; class Bacteroidia; order Bacteroidales; family ML635J-15; genus Bact-19. The sequence continues at coordinate 19,434 of CAZUQY010000002.1, forward strand.
AACAATTACATCTCATTTTAAACATTTGTTCATTAATTTGTAGATATCTTATTGAAAAAATTGCTTAGCTGATGATATTTTAAACTATTTTTATAATTCATTTTCAAAACAAATAATACCATGCCGGACTTTACACATTTACACGTTCACTCCCAATATTCCATTCTTGATGGCGCCGCTTCTATTTCTGCCCTTATTCAAAAGGCAAAAGATTCCGGCATGAAAGCGCTTGCCTTAACTGATCATGGGACAATGCTTGGAATAAAAGAATTTCATTCGAGCTGTCTGGCAAATGACGTAAAACCAATTTTAGGTTGCGAAGCATATGTGGCAAGAAGAACAATTCACGATAAAAGTCAACCAACTGATAAATCCGGCTACCATTTAATCGTTCTTGCTAAAAATTATACAGGATATCAAAACCTGATGAAAATGATGTCAAAAGCAAATCTTGAAGGTTTTTATTCACGCCCAAGAATTGACAAACAAATGCTTGAAGAGCACCATGAAGGTCTGATTGTTAGCTCAGCTTGCCTTGGCGGAGAGATTCCAAAGCACATTGCAAATGGAAATATTGAAGAAGCCGAAAATACTATCATGTGGTACAAAAAAACTTTTGGAGACGATTTCTATCTCGAAGTTATGCATCATCCAACCGATAATCCAAAATTAAAACAAGACGTATCTGACAAACAACTACTAGTTAACAAACATGTATTCGAACTTGGAAAGAAACACGATGTCAAAATAATTGCAACAAACGATACACATTTCATTAATAAAGATGATGCTGAGGCACATGATGTACTGATTTGTCTGACAACTAACGCTGATATTAACGAGCCAAATCGATTAAGATACACAAGAAGTGAGTGGTTAAAAACTCCTGATGAAATGGAGCAATTATTTGCTGATCATCCTGAAGTATTAGCAAACACTATGGAAATTGCCAAAAAAACCGAAACATTTAAAATTGATAGAGACCCAATCATGCCGGAATTCCCAATTCCTGAAGAATTTGGGACCATTGATCTTTGGCGTGAGAAATTCGATGAAGAAGATTTAATTACGGAATTTGGCGAAGAAAGATTTAATGTCTTGGGAGGATACAACCCAATAATCAGAATTAAATTTGAATCTGACTATCTTACTTTCTTAGTAAAAAAAGGCGCAATTGAAAGGTATGGTGAAAACTACTCTGATGAAATCAAAGAAAGACTTAAGTTCGAGCTTGAAACCATAAAAACAATGGGGTTTCCCGGATACTTCCTAATTGTTCAAGATTTTATTGCTGCTGCCAGAGAAATGGAAGTTCTAGTTGGAAAAGGTAGAGGTTCGGCAGCTGGATCTGTAGTTGCATATTGCACCCGAATTACAGATGTTGACCCAATAGCTTTTGATCTTCTGTTTGAAAGATTCCTGAACCCTGACCGTATATCAATGCCTGATGTGGACATTGATTTTGATGATGATGGTAGGGCGCTGGTAGTTGATTACGTGACTAAAAAATACGGTAACGACAAAGTTGCACATATTTGCACTATAGGAACAATGAAAGCAAAAGGAGCAATGCGTGATGTTGCTAGAATTCTTGGAGTTCCTTTAAATCAAATACATGATTTCACAAAAAAACTCCCAAACAATGGTTCTCTTTCAAATGCCTATAAGATTATAATTGAAGAGAAGAAAAAGTTAGGTAGTTATAATAAAGTCATTGAAGAAATTGATAAACAGATAAAGAAGGCCTTAAAAGACGAAAAAGATGGTCTTGCTTTAACATTAGAAACACGAAAGGTTATTGCTACCGAAATGTCAGAATGCGAAACTAGAAGTGATGAAACAATGTTAAAAACAATTGACATTGCTTGTACTCTTGAAGGGTCCGTTAGACAAACAGGAGTTCACGCATGTGGTATACTGATTGGAAGAGACAAACTTGAAAACAATATTCCACTCATGCGAACCAAAGAACAAGGCGATCTTGCTGCAACGCAATATGAGGGAAAATTTGTTGAGTCGATAGGTTTGCTAAAAATGGACTTTCTTGGATTAAAAACTCTCTCTATTATTAAAGAAGGCTTATCAAATATAAAGTTATCCAAAGGAATCGATATCGATATTGAGTCTATTCCGCTTGATGATAAAAAAACACTTAACTTATTTAAAACAGGTTCCACGACCTCTATTTTTCAGTTTGAATCTGAAGGAATGCGAAACCATTTAAAAACATTAAAACCAACACATTTCAACGATTTAGTTGCAATGAATGCCCTATATCGTCCCGGACCAATGGAATACATCCCTGATTATATCAGAAGAAAACATGGCAAAGATAAGACTGTATATGATCATCCTATAATGGAAAGATACTTGAAAGACACTTATGGAATTACTGTTTTTCAAGAACAGGTGATGCTTCAGTCCAGAGCACTCGGGAATTTTACTCGTGGCGAATCAGACTCCTTGCGTAAGGCTATGGGTAAGAAAAAAATCAAAGACATGGAAAAACTTCATGTCAAATTTGTTGATGGATGTACAAACAACCCCGAGTTTATCGAAGGATGTACAACTCTAAATAAAGATCCTAAAGAACTGATAGAAAAGATTTGGAAAGACTGGTCTGCTTTTGCAAAATATGCATTTAACAAATCTCACTCAGTTTGTTACGCTTATGTAGCATATCAGACAGCATATTTGAAAGCACATTTTCCGGCAGAATTTATGGCTGCGAACCTTACTCGGAACATTTCAGATATGGATAAGATTTCGATTCAAATGGCAGAATGCCGAAGAATGAAAATAAAAGTGCTAAGTCCTTATATTAACGAAAGCTACAAAGGTTTTACAGTAAACAAAGAAGGGAATATCAGATTCGGTATGGCAGGGATTAAAAATGTAGGGTCAAATGCTGTTGAAAACATTATCGAAGAAAGAGAAAAAAATGGACCATACAAAGACATCTTCGATTTTGTATCAAGAGTAAACCTAAATGCAGTTAACAAGAAAAACCTTGAAGCTCTTGCATTTGCAGGAGCCTTAGATTGCTTTAACGGACTTCAGCGTCCACAATTTTTCGCACAATCACCAGATAGTAACGATTCATTTATTGAATCATTGATTAAATTCGGAAATAATGTTCAATCTTCAAACAATTCGGGGCTTACGTTATTTGGCGAAATGCAAACAATGGAAATTAATAAACCTGCTATTCCAGAAATAATCGAATATGATATGCTTAAATTCCTTGATGCAGAAAAAGAGCATATTGGAATGTATGTTTCTGGGCACCCTCTTGAACCATTTAAATACATTATTTCTAATATAAACATTCGCAATCTACGAGATCTAGACGACGAGACAAATGAACAAGTTGATAGAGAGTTCAAGATAATTGGATTTATTACAGAAGTTAGTGAAAAACTAACAAAAAACGGCAAACCTTTTGGCAAGATAACAATCATAGATTACTCTGGGTCATTCTCATTCACACTATTTGGAAAAGATTATACAGATTATAAAAATCTTTTTGTAAAAGGATATTCTATTTTAATAGTTGGCAAATATAAAGAAGGCTATAGCGACAAAACAAAAAGATTCTTCACTGTAACAAAGGTGACACTGTTGTCTGAAATAAAAGAAAACTATTTTACAAAAATAACACTATCATTACCTGTTGAGAATGTAACAGATGATTTTATTGGAGGAATAACTAAACTAGTTAAAAAGAACAAAGGAAAAATAAATATAAATTTTCAATTATACAGCGACAACAACAAAACGGCTATAAACTTGTTTTCTCGAACAGAAAGGGTTAGTCTTTCGGACGATATTATTGATTTTCTAGAAAACAATGCAAGTATTATTAAGGTTAGTTTAAATTAAATATTTATTTTCGTAAAAAATTATCAAAAAAAAAAATTAAATTATGGCACTAGAAATTAACGAACAAAATTTTGAAGAATTAGTTTTAAAATCAGACAAACCTGTTGTTTTGGACTTTTGGGCAGTATGGTGCGGACCATGTAGAATGATTGGTCCATTGATTGAAGAAATGCACAACGAGTATGGAGACAAAGCTATTATTGGCAAAGTTGATGTTGACAGCAATAATGAAATTGCAATGAAATACGGTATCAGAAATATCCCAACTGTATTATTTTTAAAGAATGGTGAGGTTGCGGATAAAGTTGTTGGAGCTGTACCAAAATCAACACTCACAGCTAAACTTGACAGCTTACTATAATATTCCTAATTACTTACATAGAATCCTCTCAAGAACTTATTGAAAGGATTTTATGTATACGTATATTAATAACTTTTACAAATGACAATTAACAAAATTCAGAATGAAATAATTCAGGAATTTTCCATCTTTGAAGACTGGATGGATAAATATGCCTATTTGATTGAATTAGGCAATGATTTGCCAGATTTTAATGAAAATGCCAGACTTGACGAAAATCTGATAGATGGTTGTCAATCAAAAGTATGGTTTGATGCAAATTATAAAGATAGTAAAATTAATTTTGATGCTGACAGTGATGCAATAATCACTAAAGGTATCGCTTCTTTACTAATAAGAGTGCTGTCTGGTCATTCACCTGAAGATATATTAAATTCTGATTTATTTTTTATCGAAAAAATTGGTATGCATCAACACTTGTCGCCAACAAGAAGCAACGGACTAATGTCAATGATTAAACAGCTTAAACTTTATGCAATGGCTTATAAAAGTCTAAATCAATAAGTTATGGATCAAATTACAGAAATAGAAAAAAACATAGTGACAGTACTTAAAACTGTTTTCGATCCTGAAATACCTGTCAATGTATATGATTTAGGACTAATTTACAAAATTGAAGCAAGCAACAAATTTGATGTAGACATTGATATGACACTAACATCTCCAAATTGTCCAATGGTCGATCAATTAATCGAAGATGTAAGAAACGCCGTTCAAACAGTTGAAAATGTAAGAGGTGTAAGCATTAATATTGTTTTTGAACCACCATGGTCAAAAGATATGTTAAGTGAAGAAGCAATGCTAGATCTTGGGCTCATATAATCCAAACATAAAAACTATAACATTCAAATTACTACATTTATAATAACTTTGCACTTTATTTAGATTTAATGCTCAAAAGAATAAAGGAAATTATAGCTCCTGATTCGGAGTTCTCAAAAAACTTTATCGTACTGTTTAAGGGGACAGTAATTGCTCAGATAATACCAATGGTATTAATGCCAGTACTTACTAGGATTTACACCCCCGAAGACTTTGGTATCCTTGAACTTTTTCTTGCTGTCTCAACAATCTTAGGAACAATTGCAAATTTAAGGTATGAGTTATCGATAGTATTACCTGACAAGAAAGAAGATGCATGGAACATTATGGGATTGGGGTTTATTTTAGCAAGCATTTTTTCAATAGGGACTCTTTTAATTGTTAGTCTTTTTGCCGATAATATTGCAATCCTACTCAACAATTCAAAAATTGAATTCTGGTTGTATTTTGTACCACTAGCTGTTCTTTTGCAAGGCGTTTTCAACATGCTAAGTTATTACAACACTCGCGAAAAACTATTTAAAAGCATTGCTCATGCAAGTGTATCAAGATCTGTTTTTAGAACTTTAACTCAAATTAGTATTGGAATAATTAAAAACTCACCTGCAGGTTTAATAATTGGTCAGCTAGTCGGATTTGCAGCTTCAATTTTTCCACTTGCAAGAAAAATAAAGTTCAAGCTTTTTTTTAAGAAAATAAAATGGACAAACATGAAGGCTCAGGCATACAAATATCGTGATTTTCCAAAATTCACAATGCCTTCTACATTAGCAAACAGCACAGCTGTCAATATGACAAGCATTTTAATATCAGCTTTATACAGTATAAACAGTGTGGGGTTTTACTCTCTTGCCAACAGAATTCTTGGACTACCAAGTGCATTAATTGGAACCTCAATGTCAAATGTTTACTATAAAGAAGCCCATGATCAAAGAAAAAAATTTGGCAATGCTACAGAAGTCTTTTGGAGTACATTTAAAAAACTTGCTTTGCTTTCTATACCACTTGTTTTAGTAATTGGCATTTTTGGAGAATGGTTATTTGCCGTAATTTTTGGTGAAGAATGGCGAATTGCTGGAACTTATGCAAGAATTCTCATACCTCTCATTGCTATCAGATTTGTAGTAGCTCCTCTATCAGTAAGCCTTTCTGTGTTTGAGAAACAGAAGATATCTTTACTCTGGCAACTTGGCCTATTAACACTCAGTCTTATAATTTTTGGAGTAACTTGGTATTTAGATTGGGAAATCGAATCATTTTTAATTTTAATGGTTTCTGTACTGAGTTTATATTACATGTATTTTATTTATCTACTTTACAGAGTTGTCTCTGGCAAAATAAAATAAAAAAAAACCGCAATCATTACATTGCGATTTTCCATATATATATTATATGTTTTATTTAAAAAGTTTGTTGAACTCTTCCATACTTACTTCTTTTTCTTCTGTTTTAATTGCCTCGGCAACAAAATCAATAACCTTCTCTTCTATTTCCTGTTCGTACAACTTATTTGCTTCTTCTTCTTTTGAAAGCATTTCCACTGCATATTTATCAAGATATTCATCAGGAACATAAGACATCCCATATTGGCTAAATTGAGCTATCAATTGTTGTTTAGCTGCTTCTTTCAATTGAGCTTCTTCAACCTTCAGTTCATTTTCTTTAGCAATTTTACCTTTAATCAAAGTCCATTGCAAATCCTGAATAAATCTTGGGAATTCCTGCTCAATTTGTTCATCAGTAATGTCTCTATTTGTAGCAACAATCCATCTTTTCAAAAAAGCTTCAGGTAAACTGAGATCTAATTTTTCAACTAACTTTTCACGAATGTCGATTAACATTTTATATTTTGTTTCTCTTACAAAAGATACCTTAATATCTTCAACAACACGATTATTAAATTCCTCTTCTGTTGTTACTGCATTTTCGCCAAAACATTTATCATAAAATTCCTGATTCATTTCAGCTTTTACAAAATCCTTTACTTCTTTAACTGTTAATCTAAACTCAGGATTTAAATCGGCAACCGCTTCTTTATCGATTTTTAATAAAGATGATATTTCAGCGTCATTAGGAAATGCTTTTTTGACGTCAAAGTCAATCACAATACCTTCGGTTATTCCAATAAAAGACTTTTTAATTTTCTCATCTTTAGTCATCTTAATTGATAAAGATGCTTCTTCTACAGTAATCCCACCTTCCAAAACATCGTTATTTTTCTTCAATTGAACTAAATCAACAGTTAACATTGATTCTTCAGTTGATTTTTTAGCACCTTCAAAACCGCCAAAACGTTGCTGATAACTATCAACATATTTCTGAATCATTTCGTCATCAACTTTGATAACAAATTTATTGACTTTATCACGTTTTGTAAGCTTAACTTCAAACTCAGGAGCAACCCCAACATCAAAAACAAATTCAAACTTGTCCTGTGTTCCAAAATCTATTTGTTCCTGTTCTTCACTTGGTAATGGTTCACCCAGAATATTAAGTTTTTCCGCTCCAAGATATTCCGACAAAGAATTAGAAACTACTTTATTTAACTCCTCAGCAATAATTGCATTACCATACATTTTTTTAATCAGACCAACAGGCACATGACCAGGCCTAAAACCAGGAACATTAGCTTTACGTCTGTATTCTTTCATAGACTTCTCGACATTTTCAGCAATGTCATCTTTTGCAACTTTTACAATAAGTGTTGCATTTAATTCGTCGATTTGATTTTTAACAACTTCCATTCGGCTGTTTTTTGTAAATATATACGTTAAAAAACCGCATTTATCTCGATTTTCGAAATTTATGCGGTTTAGTGCGGATGAAGGGACTCGAACCCCCACGCCTCGCGGCACTAGATCCTAAGTCTAGCGCGTCTACCAATTTCGCCACATCCGCAAAATGGAAGTGCAAAGATAAACAAAAAAATTAATTACAAAACAAATTATGTAATTTTATTTATAAATGCTGTGGATTTTGAGGCATTTCATTTTCGTCCGTATTTCTAATTGCAAAATCAAGCATTTCAAGAATTCCATTTTTATCTTTTGATAATGTACCAGCAGGGCTAATATTATTTGAAACATGATTACTCCTAAAAATAACTCCTTCTACCTCTAACAAGCTTATAAAGTATCGTAACTCAACAAACAATTCCTTTTTTGTTTGTTGAACATAATTACCCTTAAATCGATTAAAAAAATGCTCTTTACCAAAAGGAAAGCTTAATGTTAAAACAGATAGATATTTTGGATTAATTGCATTTATGATTCTAGCAGAATTTTCTGCATGTTGCTTACTATATAGCTTTCCCCCTAGACCTGAGATAATCATCACAGAAGTATCTATCCCTGCATCATAAGCCATTTTTAATCCTAGAACAGTAGAATCATAGGTTTCTCCCTTTTTTATTAGTTTTAATAATTCATCATCACCTGTCTCAATCCCGACATACAACAATTTTAGCCCTAGACTTCGTAATTTAATTAAATCATCATGGGATTTTGATAGGATGTTTCTTGGCAATGCATATGATGAAACACGTTGAAGTTTTGTGTTACGATTTAAAGCTTCTGAATTTATTTCCTGTATAACTTCCAATAAGTAATTAGTTGGTAAAGTCATTGCGTCTCCGTCAGCAAGGAAAAATCGCCTAATTTTAGGATAATAAGCAAACAAATGCTTGATATCTTGTTTTATTAAAGGTAATTCTCTAACAGTAAATTTTTTAGTAGTATACATCTCACAGAATGCACACTTATTCCAAGAACATCCTAAACTAACCTGCAAAATAGCTGAAGATGCTTCTGCAGGAGGTCTAAATATTGGTTCGTCGTAATCAACCGGATTAAAGAACATCAATTATTCATTCATCAGCTTATATAAAGCATCCAATTTAGGAGTAAGAATAATTTCGGTTCTTCTGTTTTTAGCTCTGGCTTCTGAAGTTTCAGAAGCATCTATCGGCAAATATGAACTTCTACCTGCTGCAGTCAATCTTACAGGATTGATGCTTGAGTTCTCAAGTAATATTTTAACAATGGCAGTTGCTCTTTTAACACTAAGATCCCAATTATCTTGGATGTTCCCATTTCCACCATATGAAAGATCGTCGGTATGACCTTCAATCATGATATTAATATCTGGATTTTCTTCAAGAACTCCGGCAAGCTTATTTAATGCCTGAACACCTTTAGGATCAACATCCCACTTTCCTGATTTAAAGAGAAGTTGTTCTTCAAGTGAAACATAAACTTTTCCATCTTTCATAGTAACAGTTAACCCATTACCTTCAAAATTAACTAAAGCATCTGCAACAATCTGACGTAATGCATTCATAACTGAGTCTTTTGCATTGAGAATTGCTTGCAACTCTTCAACTTTAGCATTTTTCGCTGCAAGTTCTTTCTCTTTTAAATCAATCTGAATTTTCATTGCATCTAAATTTGCTCTTTCTTGATTTAAATTTGCTTCAAGTGAACGCAATTCATCCTCTTTTCTTTGCAATTCTTCGCGTGTTTCCTGTAATAATGCCATAGCTTTTTGTGCATTGGCATCGGCTCCAGCTCTTAATTTCTCCTGATTTTCGAGCATCTGTTGATATAACTCATTAATTTTATCATACTGTACTGTCAGTGTACGATATGCATTTCCTTTTATAGCTGTATCCGTTATCAAAGCACTTTGGCCAATTCTTAACTTATCAAGTTCTGCTTGCAACTCATTGTTGGAGGTTGTCAAGGTTTCGTTATCTTTTTTGAGTTCGTTACGTTCGGCTTCACATGTTTCTTTCTTTTCTTTAACTTCTTCAAATTGTCTTGCAGGCACACAGGAAAAAACTAATCCTATAAATGCAAATCCGATAGATAATCTTATCCAGCTTTTACTTCTCATGGCTCTAAAGTTTAATTTATTTTACAAAAATAACCAAGTTATTCAAAAAAGAACCAAGTGCAAGCAATTTTTATTTACATAGCACTGTTAACTTTTTTATCTGATATAAACATAAAAAGTGTTATTTTTGTTCCATTAGATTATGATAGACATTAAAAAATATAAATTGCTGAGCAAAGTTGACTCTCCTGATGATCTGAAAAAGATTGATTTAAAGGACATACCTAAACTATGTGAGGAGTTAAGATGTTTTATTATTGAAAGTGCATCAAAAAACCCGGGACATTTTGGAGCAAGCCTTGGTGTAGTTGAGTTAACTGTTGCACTGCATTATGCATATAACACACCAAAAGATAAAATAGTTTGGGATGTTGGACACCAAGCTTATGGTCATAAAATATTGACTGGAAGACGTGACTTATTTTACACAAACAGAAGTTACAAAGGAATTAGTGGATTCCCATCTCCTAAAGAAAGTAATCATGACAGCTTTGGAGTAGGGCATTCTTCTACAAGCATATCAGCTGCATTAGGAATGGCTGTTGCATCAAAAATTAAAGGAGAAAAGAATCAAACAATTGCTATAATTGGTGACGGAGCTTTAACTGGCGGTATGGCATTTGAAGGTCTTAACAATGCTGCCTCAACACAAAGCAATGTGCTCATAATTTTAAATGACAATAAAATTGCAATTGATGAAAGTACAGGAGCACTTAAGGAATATCTAACAGATATTGCGACCTCCAAAACATACAACAGAGTTAAAGATGATGTTTGGAATTTCTTAGGACGAATAAACAGACTCGGAGCAAATGTTCAAGGATTTACTCAAAAAATTGACAATGCTATTAAGTCAATTATCATGAGAAACAGCAATTTGTTCGAATCCTTGAATATCAGATATTTTGGTCCCATCGACGGGCATGACGTTGTTTTGCTTTCAAAACTTCTTAACGATATTAAAGACATACCCGGTCCAAAGCTATTGCACGTAATAACAAAAAAAGGTAAAGGGTTTAAAGAGGCTGAAAAGAATCAAACGATGTGGCATGCTGCGCCAGGAAAATTTGATATTGCAACCGGAAAACTAATCGAAACGAAGAAAAACGAAAATCAACCACAAAAATATCAAGACATTTTTGGAGATGCAATTATTAAACTTGCAAAAGAAAATCCGAAAATTGTAGCAATTACTCCTGCAATGTTATCAGGTAGCTCATTATTGAAAATGCAAAAAGAATTTCCCAAAAGATGTTTTGATGTCGGAATAGCAGAACAACATGCTGTTACATTTGCTGCAGGAATGGCAATAAATGGATTAAAACCCTTCTGCAATATTTATAGCACTTTTTTGCAAAGAGCATATGACCAAATAATCCACGATGTTGCATTACAGAATTTACCGGTAATTATGTGTCTCGATAGAGCTGGATTAGTTGGAAATGACGGAGCTACTCATCATGGTGCATTTGACATTTCTTTTCTTAGATGTATTCCAAATTTGGTTATTGCAGCTCCGAGAAATGAATTTCAACTTCGAGATTTAATGTACACAGCTCAACTCGAAAAAAGCAATTTTCCATTTATTATAAGATACCCAAGAGGTCTATCGACCCAGAAGCCATCTGAAATCAAGTTTAATGAAATTCAAATAGGCAAAGGACAATGCTTAAAGAAAGGCGAAAACATTGCAATCATTAGCATTGGAACACCTGGCAATACCGCGCTTGAACTTGCCAATGAAATGCAAAAAGAAAACATCAATTTATCTGTATATGATATGATTTTTGTTAAACCCTTAGATATGACTCTTTTACATGAAATATTCGAAACTCACGAACATGTAATTTCAATAGAAGATAATTCTTTAGCAGGTGGCTTTGGAAGCTCATTAGCAGAAATTATTTCAGATAAAAATTACAATATAAAACTTACCAGATTAGGTATTCCGGACAAATTTATCGAACACGGAACTCAAGCGCAACTAATAACTGATTGCGGATATGATTATACTTATTTACTAAACACTGTTAAAAAAATCTCCAATTCATTTATAAAGTGTTAGTAAAAAAACATATCTTTACGTCTAATATAAAAACAAATTCTGTCGCATGAGAAAATTTTTACTAATTATAGCAAGCATAATTATTGCCCAACTTGCTATTGCACAGGATATTAGCCCGGACAGAACTTTCGTCAATTATTTTTATGACGCTGAAGCATACATGTATGAAGGGAATTATGATATGGCCCTAGATTTGCTTCTTAAACTCGAAGAGATAGACCCAGACAATCCAAATTTATGGTATAAAATAGGATTGTGCTACCTAAATACACGTTTATATAAAACCAAAGCTGAAGCATACCTTGAAAAAGCTATTGATTATGCTAATCCAAATTACAAAGCTGACAATCATCGTGAAAAAAGTACGCCCCTTGAATCTTATCTTTATCTAGGTATTGCCTACAGAATGAACTATGAATTTGAGTTAAGTCTTCAGACATTTTATGACCTTAGAGAAAAGCTTGATCCTTCAAATGTTGAAGACAAATACATGATTGAACTAATTGAACGAGAAGAAGAGGTTACCAATAATGCAATTTACAATTATGAGAATCCTGTAGATGCACAACTTCGCAATCTAGGGTCAGTAATAAATTCAGAATATGCAGATCACTCCCCAATAGTTGATTTAAATGAGAGCATGTTAATATTTACCTCAAAAAGACCTAAAGAAAGTGAAGAACGTGAAAATCAAGATGAGGATGTTTTTATTTCGAAAAGCAGTAACTATAAATGGGGCAGTCCAACTAGACTAATCGAACCAGTCAACACAGAAATTAACAACGAAGCTGCTATTGGTCTTTCAACAAGCGGAAAACAGATGTTCTTCTTCAGATCAGGCATGAACAACGCAGGTAACGTATTTGTAACAGAATCTGAAGATGGCTACAACTGGTCAAATCCAAAATATCTTAGAGAAGACGTTAATTCAAAATATCGAGAAACTCATGCAACTATCACCCCTGATGGAAATTCACTTTTCTTTACTAGTGATAGAAAAGGTGGTTTTGGGGGCTCAGATATTTATGTGATGAGAAAACTTCCAAATAAGAAATGGAGTAAACCACAATTATTGCCTGAACAAGTTAATTCACCTTACGATGAAGAGTCTCCATTTGTTCATCCAGACGGAGTAACTTTATTATTCAGTTCAAAGGGTCATTCAACAATGGGAGGTTATGATGTTTTTTCCACTACTATGGATAAAAGCGGAACGTTTTCCGAACCCGTTAACCTTGGTTATCCAATAAATACTCCTGACGATGATGTTTCCTATGTTATGAATATGGATGGACGTAGAGGATATATTGCTACCGTTAAAGATGATGGTTATGGAGACCTTGATTTATACGAAGTCCTCCAATCTGGTATTTATGACAACAACCTGATCGTTTACGATGGAATTGTTTCTGATATTAACAACAACATTCCTGAAGGATTAATTATTGCAGTTAGAGATGTTAAAACAGAAGAATATGTAGGTATATACAGACCTAACAAATCAGATGGTCGTTATCTGCTTGTATTACTACCAGATATTACATATGAAATATCTTATGAGGCTGCAGGCCATCTTATTCATTCAATAGAACATACTCCTTCAGCCGAAGATGTTGATATTTTTACAACTGAGTTCTTACCTATAGAATTAGATCCAGTTTTACTACAAGCTTATCTTATGCATGATATAGTCTATTTCGATGAAGATGATACTAGACTCGATGATGAAGCTGTAAGAATTCTAAATAAAGTAAAAACAAAAGCAGATGAGTGGAATCAGGATGCTGGTCATATGATAATAAATCTAAACCTTCCTGTTATTGGTGCAGATCCTGTAACTGATGCAGAAAGATCAGATGCAATTATTGATTATCTAGTTAATATTGGAATTAAAAGGGATGACATTTATTTAAATGGATCTTATCCTGAAGGATATCAGGATGTTTACGGACTTGATATGAGAGAGAGAAGAGAATTCCTTGTTGACAACAATCTACCGGTAACAGATACACAAACAGTAGCTCATGGAAAAGTTATAGTCGAAAACATCCTATTTGACTTTGACAAATCAAATATCAGATCAGAATACTATAAAAACTTGAATATGCTAGCAGATTATATGAATAATAATCCAAATGCACAAATTCAAATTGCTGGACATACAGACTGGTTTGGAACTAATGAGTACAACTATCTACTATCATACCGTCGTTCAAAAACAGTTAAAGATTATTTAGTTTCCAAAGGAAATAATCCTGAAAACATTATTACCTTTAAATACGGTGAAGATGATCCAATTGCAAACAATGCAAATGCTGATGGATCTGACAACCCAATCGGAAGAAGATATAATCGTAGAGCAATGTTTAAAGTCATTTCACAGGGAAGCGTTAATTTGCTAGAAGTAAAACCATTTGATTTCGATTTACTTGCAAACGGCAACTCCAACCCTGTTGATGTAAACAATAATAACAACAACAATAATTCTAACCAGGTTAGTGACGGTAAAAAATACACCATTCAAATTTTTGCACTTAAAAACGAAAAGTCAATGAATTACTTTGCTGATTTAGTTGGAGTAAAAATGCATGTTGAAGATGGATGGTATAGATACTATGTTGGGGAATTTAATTCATACAACGAAGCTAAATTTGCAATGAATAACCTAAAAGCTATGGGTTACAATCCGTTCATAAGGAAATTGAGCTTCTTTGAAAAATAATAATTGAATTGAGGGGCAATAGGATTAAATAATAACCCTGCCCTGAAATTCTGACAATTTCTTTATCACTTCATTTGTTGTACCAATCTGACCAAGTATTTCCTGTAGGTCTTCTTTGTTTCCACTATCTTTTGCAGATTTGAGTTTTTTCTGCAATTCTTTTTTTGCTTCTTTAACAATATTCAATTTATATTTAATAAAAAGATCTTCTAACACTTCATTCAGTTTCTTTTCCTCTTCAACCATGCGAGCTCCGCGCTTTTCCCACATTGGGCTTAACTGATACTTTATTGAGCAAAGATTAGCAGATAGCTGACTTATCTCTGGATCTGGATGCTGAGTAAAGAACTCAGGATGAATCTCACGATTATCATTAATTATTTCTTCGGCAAGAATAAATATCTTTTGATTTATTATATTCTTCATTTCAAGCTCATCATTTCGCAGCTGATCAATTATATAATCAGCAACTATGATTTCTACCTTCTCATTTGTTTCCCTGTTTAAAAATACAGCAGTCTGGTTTCCATACAATAAAAACAATCTGATTATTTCCTGTTCTTGCGCCTCAAAATAGACTTTATCGATAAATGAAGGTACTGCAGGAATATTTTTAGCTCCAGGGGCAGATAAGAAACTTGCATCCTTTTTCTTTATCTCATCAATTTTCTTACGTGTAAACTTTGCAACCTCTGCATAAATAACGGTCTCACTTATATTCATAATATGACTACATTCCTGAATATAAACTGACTGTTTAATTTTATCATCAATAACAGAGATTGACCTAACAATATCAGTAATAAGAGTCGATCTTTTAATAGGATCATTCTTTGCTTCTTCGTTAAGCAATCGAGTTTTAAAACTAATAAAATCCTGCTCGTTTTCATCAATATAAGCTATCGTTTCAGAACTAGAATGTTTTCTTGAAAATGAATCCGGGTCCTCTCCTTCTGGAAACAACAGTACTCTAACATTAAGCCCTTGTTCCAAAAGCATATCGATACCACGTAAAGAAGCTTTAATACCGGCAGGGTCACCGTCATAAAGAATCGTAACATCATTTGTAAACCTATGTATTAACCGAATTTGGTCCTCAGTTAAAGACGTTCCTGAAGATGCAACTACATTTCTGATGTCTGCCATAAACAATGACAATACATCAGTATAACCTTCTACCAGAAAGCATTTAGCTTTTTTTACAATTTCCTGTTTTGCTTGAAACAAACCATAAAGCACCTTGCTTTTATTGTATATTGGCGACTCTGGAGAGTTAAGATACTTTGCAATCTTTTTATCTGTTTTTAACGTTCTACCTCCAAAACCAATAATCTGACCAGACAACCCATAAATCGGAAAAATAACCCTACCGGCAAATCGATCAAAACTATAATTGTCTTTTACTATGCTAAGTCCGGTTTTGTCTAGATATTCTAATTTATATCCATTTTTCAATGCCGACTGCGTAAGGGCATCTCTAGTTTCAGGACTGTAACCAAGCTTAAATTCCTTAATAATACTTTCGTTAAATCCCCTCTCCCTAAAATAACTTAACCCTATATCAACACCTTCGTCTGTCGCAAAAAGGTTCTCAGCAAAAAAGTCTGCAGCATAATTACTGACTATTAACAAACTGTCTTTTTCACTACTAAGTCTTTTTTCATCGTCTGTCAATTCTCTCTCTTCAATTGCAATACCATACTTTTTGGCAAGAAACCTAAGGGCTTCAGGATAGCTAAGATGTTCATGCTCCATAATAAAATTCACAGCATTTCCACCTTTACCACAACCAAAACATTTAAAAATACCTTTTGAAGGACTTACAGTAAATGAAGGCGTTTTTTCATTATGAAATGGACACAATCCCAAATAATTTGCTCCACGTCTTTTCAGATTAACAAAATCATTCACAACCTCCACAATCTGTGCTGCATCAAATATTTTCGATATGGTTATCGGATCAATCATCTGAAATTTATAAGTATACGAAGTTACAACTTTTAATTATCTTTGATAATAAAATATAAATTATTTTTAAAGATGTCTCTGATTTCCAATACAGAAAATTTTTCAAAAAGAACACTCACAAATGCCGAAACTGGACACAACTGGTGGCATGCTCTTAGAGTAAGAAACAATGCACTACTAATCATAAAACATGAAAAATGTAATGCAAACAAACACATAGTTGAAATAGCTTCATTACTTCATGATATTGCTGATCGAAAAATTAATAATGGTGACGAAAAAGCAGGATTAAAAAAAATAGAATCCTTTCTTACTTCACAAAATCTTTCAATTCAACAAATTCAACACACACTCCAAATTATTAAAAACATTTCTTTTAGTAAAGAACCTGAACCAGATTTCAAACTTAGTATTGAAGGCAAAATAGTTCAGGATGCTGATAGACTTGATGCTATAGGAGCTATCGGCATAGCAAGAGCTTTTAATTACGGAGGACATAAATCAAGGGAACTATATTTACCAGATATTAATATCAAAGGCTTTTCCAATCTTGAAGATTACAAGACAAATAGTAATCCCACAATAAATCACTTTTATGAAAAGCTTCTTCTTCTAAAAGATTTAATGAATACAAAAACTGGTGAGATTCTTGCAAACTCTAGACATAATTACATGCTATCTTTTTTAGATCAATTTTATGCAGAATGGAATGGTAACACAACAAATGAATTAGAATAAAAGCTATGAAATATTTATTATTATGCAGTTTTACTGTCTATTTTATATTAGCGATAGTACCATTGGGGATGACTCAAGATTACATTATTCATAAAGGATCAGGTGTCAAAATATATTTCACCACTAATGATGAAATGTTTCCAGAATCATGGAGAGGAGGCACAATTAATGGTAAAGCTACATCCCTGAAACCTTCACAATATAAAAGAAGCAAGGAGTTAATTATGTCTGCTCTTGACAAGTATCCTACAGAGTTATTAAAAGAAAATCTTGAAGAAATTTACATCCTAGATTCATTAAATTTTTATGGGCAAAATTATGGAGGTACAAATTCTAATTATAATGTTTATGTAGTTAATACTGGTAAAGAAAATGGATATTCTGATGAGTATTTTGAACAACTCTTCCATGCTGAGTTTTCAAGCATCTTATTACGAATTCATTCAAACGATTTGTTTGAAGCTATGTGGAAAAGCAATAATAATTCTGATTTTGATTATGGACAGGGAGGTGTAGATGAAATAATTAATGGAAAAGCAGGTACGAATTACAATGATGACTATTTTAAAGAAGGGTTTTTGTATCAATATGCAATGTCGGGAATGGAAAATGACTTCAATAGTATATCCAAAAACTTGTTTTGTCCTAATGCAAAATTTTGGAAAGAAGCTTATAATTATACAAAATTAAAGCGCAAAATTAATTCTACTATTGATTTTTACCATAAGTTAAATGTTAATTTTACAAAAGAATATTTCAAGAGTTTCTCAAAAGATTCTGAATAACTTATTTCAGAATTAAATCACCTGTAGTCTCAACATTACTAACATTACCGGCACGGTCTACAATGTAGAATTTGTATAGTATGGTGTCTCCGTTAAAAGGAGATGTTTCATCGATATCGTTAACCATTATTTCACCTTTTAATGTTTTATTATTGCCTTCTGGTTCAAATTTTGGAACATAATAGTTGAGTGGCACCAATAACTCAGCAGGAGTAAGTAATCCATCAACATATTTATATTTTTCTAAGAATATTGTATTTTGTTGTGGCGCAGCAGTATCAAAGCCAATATCACCATCACCGTCAACAAATGAAAAATGCAAAGTTCCTCTAAGTACAGGATTATCGAGACCATCTAATGTATCTCTAAAGGTAAAACTAATCAACTCTATCTGAGGTTCCGGTGGATACTGCTCTATACGAAAACACGATATCACCAAAACAAAAATTACTAATACTATTACAAAATGTAATACTCTCATAAAACAAAAATATGAAAAATACTGATACAAAAAAAAGAAGCTGTTCGTAAAAAACAGCTTCTCTTAATGTTCTAATTATTATGCTTGAGCCGTTGGCCCTCCAAAACTCATAGGAATAGGGCTACCTTGTTTGTTTGAGGTAACTTTAATAGCACCATTAGCAGCTTCAAATTTTGCAATATTATCCTGTAATGCTCCCATTAATCTTTTTGCATGCTCAGGTGTAAGAATTATTCTTGACTGAACTTTTGCTTTTGGTAGTCCTGGCATTATTCTTACAAAGTCCAGAACAAATTCTGAAGACGAGTGAGTAATTACTGCCAGATTTGCATAAATGCCCTGACCAGTTTCTTCATTCAGTTCAATATTGATTTGATTTTGCTTTTTATCTTCCATTACTAAAATTCTTTAGTTATTTCTATTTCTTCCTCTTCTTTCTGCAATTTTTCCATTATTTCTTTAGCAACAACACGAATGTTCTTGAATTCTCTTTGTCCTGTTCCAGCAGGGATTAAGTGACCGACAATTACGTTCTCCTTTAAACCCTCTAGATGGTCAACTTTTGCTTTAATTGCAGCTTCGTTAAGTACTTTAGTTGTCTCCTGGAATGATGCAGCTGACATAAAGCTTTTTGTTTGAAGAGCAGCTCTAGTAATACCCTGAAGTATTTGACTTGATGTTGCAGGAAGAGCATCTCTGACCTCTACAAGTTTCATGTCTTTACGTTTTAACATCGAATTTTCATCACGTAATCTACGATATGAAATAATTTGTCCAGGTTTGAAATTTGTTGAATCTCCTTCAATAACAACAACCTTTTTATCAAATAAATTATCATTTTCTAAGCGAATTGCCCACTTGTCAACAATTTGTTTTTCTAGTAACTGAGTATCTCCAGGTTCTTCAATAACAACTTTTCTCATCATTTGACGAACAATAACCTCAAAGTGTTTATCATTAATTTTCACACCTTGTAAACGATAAACGTCCTGTACTTCATTAACAAGATATTCTTGTACTTCTGTTGGACCTTTTATGGATAGAATGTCGCTTGGAGTAA
>CAZUQY010000003.1:0-35013 GCA_964622935.1 uncultured Bacteroidales bacterium
CATTGCAACAATAAGACCTGTTACTGTAGTAATCAGAGCTACTTTAATACCACCAGCAACAAGTGATGGATTAATATCTCCAGCAGCCTCAATAGCATCAAAAGCGCCAATCATTCCAATTACAGTACCCATAAATCCTAACATTGGAGCAAGAGCAATAAATAATGAAATCCAAGTTAAACCATTTTCTTTCTTCCCATCTGAACTGATCCATAAGAAACGACAGATTTTTCAACTACATCAATACCTGCATCATAACGATCAAGTCCTTGATAGAAAATACTTGCAACCGGACCACGTGTATTACGGCATACTTCTTTTGCTGCTTCTAATCCACCATCATTAAGAGCATCTTCAACTTTCGCAAGTAGTTTGCTTGTGTTAGTAGTAGCAAGATTTAAATAAATAATTCTTTCGAAAGCCAATGCTAAGCCGAGAATAAGACATAAAATGACAACTCCCATAAACATTGGATTACCTTCAATAATTTTAATCTTCAATTGTTGATGAAGCGGTTTATCAGCTGATTCTGCAGCAGCATCTGCTTCTTCCATTGTTGCTTCATCAGCAGGAGCTTCAACTGCCTCGCCTGTATTTTCAACCTGTTCTGTAGTTGCAGACTCATCCGTAGTATTCTCGTCCTGTGCATAAATCATAGATGAAGTTGCAAATGTTAGCAATCCTGCCAAAGTAAATAATGCAATTAGTTTTTTCATGACTATTTCTCGTTTAATTTAAACTTATTTAATTAATATTTAATAATTCTAATTCTAAAATCTCAAAGTTATTGCGGAGAGAGTGGGATTCGAACCCACGATACGGCTTCAAACCGCATACACACTTTCCAGGCGTGCGCCTTCGTCCACTCGGCCACCTCTCCATACCCCCTTCGCAAAATGTTTCGCAAAATAACAAATAATTTATGTATAAAAAAATTTTAACATAAATTTTTATACAATTATCAAGGAACTTAATTAACAATCAACAAAACATATTGATGACCAACTATTTGTATCTCACTTGAGAGTAGGTTATCTTCTATGCAAAAACGCAAAAACTGTGAATTTATTTTACAATTTGAAAAGTGATTTAGCATTTTTTGTAGTAATTGTACAAATCTGGTCATATGTATTACCGGTAATTTGAGCCATACTTAAAGCTATATGTTTCAAAAATGAAGGCTCATTCCTTTTACCTCTCATCGGAACAGGACTTAAATAAGGAGCATCAGTTTCAAGCAATATACTATCTAAGGGCACTTTCGCAACAACATCAGGCATATCTGATTTCTTATAGGTTAACACTCCACCAATGCCAATGTGAAAACCAAAATCAATTACTTGTTTTGCCTGTAGATAATCGCCAGGAAAACAATGGAACACACCTCTAACTCCAGAACCAATATGTGGTTTCAACACATCAATAATCTCATCAAAAGAATTTCGACTATGTATAATCACAGGCAAACCATGTTTTTTTGCTATCTCAATTTGAAAATCAAAAGCATCTTTTTGCTGCTTTAAAAAAGTTGTATCCCAATATAAGTCAATACCAACCTCTCCTATACCTACATATTTGTTCAAATCAAATTTTTCAAATATCTGCTCCAAGTCTTGCTTGTAATCAGCCTTAACAGATGTGGGATGCAAACCCAGAGCAAGTTCAAAAATCTCATTATTCCTATTTTTAACTTCCATCATTTTATTGATTGAGCTAAAATCAATATTTGGCAGGATAATCTTTTCAACTCCTTCTGCAACAGCAGTATCAATCACATTTTGCCTATCACTATCAAACTCTTCAAGATAAATATGGCAATGAGTATCAATTATCATTTTACTTTGTTTTTAATGAAAATATTTTGCCGGGTAATGCTCTAACAACATTTTTGAACTCTAATTCTAATAGACTTAAACTCAACTTATCTGATTCAAGACCCGACTGCCTACTAATATTATCAATATCGAGAAATTCATATTTCCTGAGAACGTCAACAATTTTCTGTTCATTTTCGTTTAGATTGTCAAGAATTTTTAAAATATTTACTTTAGTCATAGTATTATCACTAGTCCAATTCATAATATACTCGATATCTTCCAGCGATTCAAACAAATGAGCTCTATTTGTTTTTATTAACTTATTTGTACCTGCACTATACATTGAATTGATACTACCCGGAACAGCAAAAACGTCACGATTATAATGATTTGCAATATTTGCAGTAACAATACTTCCACCTTTAAGTCCAGACTCTACAATTATTAACACATCTGCCAATCCAGCTACTATTCTGTTACGTCTAACAAAATTTCCCGGATCAGTTACTGCATTATGATGGTAATCGCTAATAACTGCTCCACCTTCATCCATAATCTTATTTGCAATACGCTTATGCACAGCCGGATAAACTGTTTTAAGATTATGTCCAAAAACTGCCCAAGTTTTTAATCCATATTTCAATGCAGCTTTATGTGCAGCAACGTCAATTCCATAAGCAAGTCCACTAACAATAATGGTTTCAGGATACTTTTCAGCAATTTGAGATACAATTTTATCACAAAAATCAACGCCATATTTTGTAGCATTTCTTGTCCCTACAATGCTAATAATCCTCGATGCATTAAAATCGAGATTCCCTTTATAATACAACACTACAGGAGAATCATCACATTCACGTAATCTACGAGGATAATCTTTTTCAAGAAAGCTTACAAACTCAACATCATTAGAGTAAATATACTCTTGTTCTCTAACAGCTTCTTGTAATGCAACAGAGAAACCACCATAAAGCTTTTTTGCAGCTAGATCTCCAATACCTGTAGTTTTTTTTAGACTATCAAAACTAGCATTAAAAACATTACTAGCTGAGCCAAAACGGGCAATCAACTTTTTTGCATTTACATCACCAATACCTGGTAAAAAAGATATTGCAAGATTATATAATCTTTCGTCTGACGCCATTAACTACTTAAAAACGTATCTGATAGAAAGTGCTCCTCTTTGCCAGTACCATAAACCAGGAAACACATTTAGAGTAGGAACAATATCAAGACCTATATTAATAGGTATTTCGTCAAAAGTATATTCAATTCCTATAACCCCATCTATTCCAATTACAGGACCACTTGTATATGTTCCCCAACTTGTTGGATAAAATGTAGAATTATAAAATCCTACATGACCACCAATTCCATAAAATAAAGCCAAATTATCTACGCCAAAAACATCATGAGAATGAATCTCATACAATGCAGTAAAATTAAATCCATGATAAGCCGTACCAAGTATAAGATCAAATGCAGAACTACCTCCAACAAATGTTTTTAAGGTAATTCCTTGAGAAACCCCTCCCCTGATACCAACAGCAGCATTGTAATCCTGAGCATTTATACCATATGCTGCAATAATAAACATTGATACAAAAAATATTTTCTTCATAATACTATTATTTAAATGTTTGATAAATCATTAACTATTTCATTTATCTGTTGTTTTGTTAAAATAGTTACACTAACAGGCTTAAACTTTGCAACGCTCTGCTGTGAACGAACATAAAACACTAAAGTTTTGCTAAGTCCGAAGAATTTCTTCACCAATTCTACTTTGACAAAATCCTTTTTCGGGATTTCAATAGAATAATTCCCAGCAGACAAAGGTTTCAATGGAATATATCTTAAAATTATTTTGGGTCCGTCACTAACAAAATAAATAAAACAGTAATTTTTAATAAAAACAAACACCATAAATAATATGTAAATACATCCTAAGGCATATTCTACAATATGTTTCTCAGAAAATTTAAAAATAAGACTCATCACTACTAAAACAATTAACAACAACGAAACTAACATAATGGCCATTTTAATTCTCGTAGAAAGCTCTTTTGTATTTATTACCATAATATCTTTATTTTATGTGCTCAAAAATAATCTATTATTTTGAGTTTTTATGTTAAAATACTTCAAATTTATCATTAAATATTATTTCTTATATCGCAAATGGAAAACATTTTTAACGAAATATGTTAATATTTGTTTTGAATCATGAAAATATTTTGTATTTTTACCTCATTCTTTTTGAGTAATCAACAAGATATGAACAAAACATTTAACATTTAAGCATTTTTTTGTTCAATTTTATTATATTTTAATTTTTTTTATATTTATTTGTAAAATATTAAAAAAGAATTTACTTTTGTACAAATTGACACAGTAAGCATATAGATATTATGAACACAACTAAAAAGCATTTAACGTTAATATTGCTTGGGATGATAATCGTTCTTCCTCTTGTTACAACCAGTTGTTTTAAGAAAGGTTCAGAAGACCCATTCTTTTCGATGTACACAAGAAAAGCTAGGGTAACTGGAGAATGGACAATGTCTTCTATACATTGGGATATTAAAAGTGATGATGGGATTCAAGAACTGCAAACACTTACGGATGTTACAGGACTAGATTGGCATCGTGAGATTCAAATTGTAGGAACAGATAGTATTATTGAGCTTGATGGTGTTGTCCTTGAAGGTAGAAATAAAATTTTCTTCTACGAAGACGGTCGATTTACTCAAACATGGGAATATGAATATGAGGAAGAAACAATAGACCCTCTCAATGAGGACATAACAATAACAACCACAACAAAAGTACAGGAAAACATGGCTGGAACATGGAATTTCCTAAATAATATTGATGATTATAAAAACAAAGAGCGAATGGCTATTGTTGTGGAAGAAAGCAAAATTAAAACCTTTGTTTATGAGTTAATCCAATCAGATGAAGACGAGAATACTCCAGTTCCAAGTCTGGTTGCAACATATGCAAATACTTATTCATATGCTAATGGTCAATACAGCACAATCTGGACATTAAGAATGTTGAAAAACAAACAAATCATAATGGATCAGAGCATAGATGGATTCAGTGTAACAACAATAGATAATATAGGAAATTCTTATACTGAAATTGGATATAAAACACAAACTCTTACCAGAGAATAACTAAAACAACATAAAATAAAAAAGGGCTTTTTTTTAAGGCCCTTTTTTTATTTTTCAAGTTTGTAGTTTTTATATTGTCCAAAGCTAAAGCCAAAGTTCTCAAGGAACTTTTTAAACTTATCTTTTATCTTCATCTTATTAAGAGACAGGTCATAATCAAACTGCCAATTGATGCGCTCAATACGCTCATGCATAATTTTTGGATGCGTACCTTCAAACCTCTTAAGCACATCAATATCTGAATAGTCGAACTGATCAGCTTTACGAACATTTTTATCTATCCATTCGTCATTGTGCCAAAGCTTATTAAACTCTTCCTGTTTTTTTTGCATAGCTCCAGGATCCTTAACCCATCCATAATGATAAACATATGCATCGATAGGCTTTACTGTTAGCATCTTGTTATCTTCTTGTCTAAATCCTTGAGCATCTCTAAAAGAAAAAATACTCTTATTGTTTCTAACAATTCTAATTTCGTTTCGATACCAACGATATGATTCACCAACGTAATCAAATGATCCATAAAAATGCAAATATTTAAAAAGCAATCCATCAACGCGAACATTATCAAGATGCTCTTTCATCGACCTTTCTATTTCAGGTAAATATTTTTCATGAATTACTTCATCTCCCTGAATATAAAAGCACCAATCAAATTCGCTGCCTATTGCCTGAAAAGCTTTATCAGTCTCTACTGCCAACACTCTACCTCCTTCTCTAAGGCTATCATCCCATACAGTCTCGACAATCTCTATTTTTTTAGGATCAATACTTCTAATTAAATCAAGAGTTGAATCTTCAGAGTTCCCTACAGCTACAACAAATTTATCACATATAGATAAAATTGACAAAATCGATTCCTTAACAGGATAATCAAATTTTATTGCATTTCGGATAAACGTAAAACCACAAACTTTCATTAGGCAAATCAAGTTTTAATCAAGACACAAAGCTAATACATTTTTTAATTTATCTTTCTCATATGGATAATTCCAGATACCATTTTCTTTAATAGACTTAAAGTCCAACTCAAATAGTTCATCTTGACAACAAGTCTCAAATTGGTATCTTTCGGCGAACAAATCTACAAGATATTCTTGTTCTGGCTGACCGGGAGTCGCAACTAACAATGCTTTTCGCTTACACACAGCTAAATCCATCAAAGTACTATAACCACTACGGCAAACTATAGTGTTTGATGATTTAATCAAGTCAAATAATAATTTATCTGATGGATTATTATAAAATGTTATCCCCGGATGGACATCTACATCAAAATCACTTTCCCCAACCACTCCGCGTACAATATGTAACACATTTGATGTGTCATTAAATTTTTCAAGTAAAATATTTTCAAACATTGATCTTTGCGGCTCAGGTCCAGATAACACTGCAAGTATCTCAATTAGCTTAGTTTGAGGTACTAGGGTTTCTGATTGGACTAAAGACTGAAAGCGGGATAATACTCCTACAAATATTCTATATTCATCAGGTCGAATTGTAGATAATTCTCCTGCGAGTGAAATTTCTCCGTAATTATCCGGCACTAAACAGTAATCAAATCTCTTTAACATTTTTCTATGTACGAACCTTACAAGTCTACCGGATATACTTCTTGGTTTTCTGGTCATCACATTAACCTGATGAGTAATGTATATTGTTCGTATTTTCTTTGAAAACAAACCCGGACGATTATCTGAAATTACTACATCAATATTATACCTTTTAGAGATTCTTCTAAGTGCTATATAATCTTGGTAAATACTCTTTACAAAACTCATAAAACTAATTACAAAACCAGGTCCAATAGCATTCTTTCTTCCGTACTTTATGTTTGGAGAATTTATGTAAATAAATTTATCAGAATGGAAATATTCCTTAAGATACTCAATTGATTTTCCACTACCCCCGATATATACTTTGTGCCCCATTTCAGTCAACAAATTTATTACAGGTATAATTCTACTTGCATGACCCAGTCCCCAATTTAACGGGCTAATCAATATTTTAAGTTCCTTTGGCAATCCTTTCGATTAATAATAATTAAATGTCACACTAATCTTCGCACAGCAGTATCGCTTGTTAATTTTTGATTTTTAAGATCTAAGTTTTCAATAAGCACTACACCTGGGCTTTTACCAACTTCGAAACTCCCAAACTCATCTATACTATTAAGTGCTTTAGCACCGTTGTAAGTAGCCGCTTTTAACAAATCGCTGAGAGTGAGAAAATCAAATTTTAAAGCCAGGATCTTCAATTCTTCCAAAATACAAAGGGTATTATTTGATGCCAAAGAATCTGTACCAACAACAAAATCATCTTTTACTTTATAAACAAAACTACTTTGAGGCAGTTGATTGGATAACCTAATATTTGAAGCTGGACAAAAGCAATAATACAATTGTTTATTTTTTATTTCCAAAGGTGTTTCCAACATTAGGTTATGCACTAATATGATGTTTTTGGAACTAAACGCTTCTATAATTCCAATAAGTTCATGATTGTTATTAAATAATGGTTCATAGTTAGAATCTATCGATTTCATTAAATTATATAAGTCTCCAGTTGAATTTGTAAACAATTCTGTTTCTTCCGGAGATTCAAAAAAATGTATACTAATTTGCTGTGCTTTATTTCGATTGATAAAATTATCTATTAACGTCTTTGAAACTGAGTAAAAAGAATGTATAGTCAAATCCGCTGTCAAATCTGAACCAATAAATTTATCACGAATATTTTCTCCATCTACAACACACTGCTCAGCATTGTCTTTATTTATACCACTAATTTCGATAAACGTATGATATTTTATTTTTGATTCCTTCTTAATTTTAATTGTAGAATCCGTATTAGAAATATCTCCTACCAGAGAAATTCCATTTAGAAACATTTGACGATCTGTTTGAGCAATCTTAATTCGTTTTTTTTCTCTTGATCGATTTAGAAGAATGTGCTTAATAAAACCTGACAAACCAGGTTTTACTTCAAAATCTGTATTAATATCAGAAAGCTCCAGATGGCAATGTGCGTTAACAAATCCAGGGCATATTATACCATTATGAAATGACATTCTTGGTCGCTCTGTAAGCGCTTCGTCGTCAGATGAAACATAACATACAATTCCGTTATCATCAATACTGACATAAGCATTCCTTCTCAATCTTAGTCCGTCAAAAATAAAATTAGCAGCGTAATGATACATCTATTTAAAAATTTCTCCTTTTTCAATGTAAAATCTCTCAATAACCCTATCATACATTGCATTTAGCGTATCAAGTCTATGATGTGAATAATAAAGCAAAGTCGAATCAAAATCTCCGCGACTATAATTGTATTTGTCGCAGATATTTTGATAAATAAGGCTGTCTGTACCAAGATTCTGCTTTGTCTTTAAAATTTTTGAAGTAATTATCGCATCTGCAAGATGAATATCATGAATCATTAGCTCTAGTGTGTCTGCCGGGATTATATTTTTACCTGACGCTGATTTATAATCTGGTTCTGACATACATGAAGAAATTATGAATAATAAAATCAGAATTAAAGATATTAATATAGATTTCCTCATTAATTCGCCGCTTTAATTTTTTTATACAAATCTGATGCAAAAACAAACTCATTCAACTCTTTATTATCTGAATTAAAGATGTCTTCTCTACCACCCTTCCACCATCTCTGTCCTTCATGAATAAAATAAATAGTATCTCCAACTTCCATCACAGAATTCATATCGTGTGTATTGACGATAGTTGTGGTATTATATTCAATAGTAATTTCTTTGATTAATCTGTCAATAAGAATAGCTGTTTGAGGGTCTAAACCAGAATTAGGTTCATCACAAAATAAGTATTTAGGGTTTAAGGCTATTGCTCGAGCAATAGAAACACGTTTCTGCATCCCTCCACTTATTTCAGCAGGAAAAGAATGGTTAGCATTATGAAGATTAACTCTATCAAGACAAAAGTCAACACGTTTTTGCATTTCTAGCTTTGACATATTAGTAAAAAGCTCCAGCGGAAATTTAATATTATCCTCAACTGTAGAGGATGTAAACAATGCTCCCCCCTGAAAAACCATACCAATTTCCTGACGAATTTGCCTTTTAAACTTTATTCCTCCTCTAGTAAATTCTCTTTTATCAAAAAGAATTTCACCCAATTCTGGAGTATGTAGGCCAATAATTGTTTTTAGAAGAACCGTTTTCCCAGATCCGCTTTTGCCGATTACCATACCGATTTTACCGGGTTCAAAAACTGCACTAATATCTTTTAGAACCTTTTGCCCATTGAAGCTTTTAGATATGTTTACAACTTCGATCATGTAAGCAGCAATTGAGTTAGAATCAAATTAAACAATAAAATAAGAATAATACTGTATACAACTGCTTTAGTGCTACTTTTTCCAACCTCAAGAGCTCCACCAACGGTAAAGTAACCTTGAAAAGAAGAAACAGAAGTAATAATAACTGAAAATACACAAATTTTAATTAGTGAATAAGTTACATAGAACGGGACAAAAACGTAATGAAGGCCGTAAACGTAATCATAGACTGCGACAACTCCAGTTAAATACGAAACAAGGTACCCTCCTAAAATACCAAGAAAAATGCTAAGTATATTTAAAAGTGGAAATGTAACTAATGCAGCAATTACTTTTGGTAAAATGAGATAATTCGCACTATTGACCCCCATAATCTCCAAGGCATCAATTTGCTCAGTAATTCTCATAGTTCCAATCTCTGATGCAATATTTGAACCTACTTTACCAGCTAGAATCAAACAAATTATCGTACTGGAGAACTCGAGAATCATAGTGTCTCTAGCACTAAGACCTATAAGATACTGTGGAATATAAGGAGCCTCAAAATTAATTGCCACCTGCAATGTAAGAACAGCTCCCATAAAGACTGAAACAATACTGACAATCCATATTGAGTCTACTCCTATCTGTTCTATTTCCTCTAATGTCCTACGGAAAAAGATAGATGTGCGAACTGGTTTTGTAAAAACCGTGCCCATCAAATAAAAGTATTTTCCTATAATTATTAGTAGTCTCATTCAATTTTAATAAACAAACAAATTTAACCAACTAAGTTGTAAAAGAAAAATAATATTGTTATTTTGTCATTTAAAATAGAAAAAATAAGAAAAAATGAATAAATCAAATTTCTGTGTAATCATGGCAGGTGGTGTTGGTAGCAGGTTTTGGCCAGTAAGTCGTTCAAATATGCCGAAACAATTTATAGACATTCTTGATACCGGCAAAAGCCTTATTCAACAAACATATGAGAGATTCTCAAAGATAATACCTCCTGAAAACATCTATGTAGTCACAAATGAAGAGTATATTGAACTTGTTATATCACAATTGCCTACAATTCCGATAGAAAATATCTTGGGCGAACCAATGAGACGCAACACCGCACCATGCATTTTATATGCAAACATGAAAATTGGATTAAAAGACCCTAATGCAAATATTGTAGTTACTCCTGCAGACCATTTGATAATTAATGAAGATAAGTTCTTATCAAATATCGAAGAAGGATTGAAATTTGTAACATTAAATAATACACTACTTACATTTGGAATTGTCCCTGATAGACCTGCAACAGTTTATGGATATATTCAATCAGCTGAGAACGAAAATAATAACAAATTTGTTCCAGTCAAGACTTTTACAGAAAAACCTCACCTAGAACTTGCCAAATTCTTTTTAAAAAGTGGCGATTTTCTTTGGAATTCAGGAATCTTTTTATGGAAACATAAAGTTATTGATGAAGCTTTTAGTGATTATCTACCAGAATTATACAACTTGTTCATGGAAAACAAGGATGTTTTTGGAACATATGAAGAAAAAACAGTTATGAATAGGATATACTCTGATGCAAAAAGTATCTCTATCGATTTTGGTGTGATGGAAAAAGCAAAAAATGTGTACGTTTTAAAAACTGAATTTGGATGGTCTGATCTAGGCACATGGAATTCACTGTATAACTTGCAAGATAAAGACGAAGATGAAAATGTTAAAATAGGGGGGAAAATACTTTTAGAACAATCGTCTGGCAACTACATGTACTCTGCTTCATACGATAAGGTAATGTTAGTAAGAGACTTAGAAGACTTTATCGTTGTTGATACAGAAAATGCATTATTGATTTGTAAAAGAGAAAACGAGCAAGAAATATCTGAACTACTAAATGAAGCTAAGATAATTTTTGGAGATGGTATAAAATAAAAAAAAGGAAATAGTATAAAATAAAAAAAGGGAGTTAAAACTCCCTTTTTTTTATCAATTTAAATGTTTAGTATTCCCATTGATCATGCTCAAACTTGAATAATTCTGACTGAATCCTTTCTCCTTCACGAATTGCATCAATACCTAACAAATAGTCAGCGATAAGTCTGTTATCATAAACATTTGTTTCAGCAACAATGTAGCTAGTGAATTTTCTTTTCAAGAAGATATCATCAAAAGTTTTATGTTCAGCATCATTGTATGTATTAAACACTTCGTATTGAGAGAATAAAGGCCTGTAATCAGGAAAATAAATCCAGAAAGGCCATATACGTTGATCGCCATACCATCCATCAGGAGATATTGCAATAATACGTACATCCATCACAGATCTTTGTTTATCAAACACCCACTCTTCCCATATCCACAACTTATCCATAACACGAGTATCCTCTAAAATTGCAGGAATACGTACATCGATGATATTTCCATCAATATCCTGTTCCTGAATAGTTTCATAATAAGCAAGTAACTCATTACGAAGAGGATCATCATTTTCAATTGGGATTCTATGCCAGTTTGTAATATCACTAGGATTTAACTTATAAACAGGATATCTTAAATCGTAAATAATTGTGTCTTCGATTAGAGAACCAGTCCTGGTTTCATATTGCTCACCAAGAATTCCGATATTATTAATCAAATATAACAAATTAACACGACTTCTTTGCGGCTGTACTCCAGTACCAGCAGGATAAGTCATGCGAGTAATAGGAAAATACAAAGGATGGTTTTGCTTTTCACGCATCTCAACAACCCTAAGAATTTTCTTTGAGTACATCGCATCAGCTTCGCGAATATCCTGATAAGGAACATAAGTTCGCTCAACAGTATTTTCTCTCATATATGCTCCATCCAAAACTTGCGCACTTGAATAATATCCAAGTCCAAGTAAGATGATAAGCGGCGTTAATTTCTTGAGCATTTTCATAATATATTACTTTAAGATTACTGTTACACCATTGGTTTGTCTAGTTCCAGACGGTCCGTTATAGAAAATGTTAGAAAAACTAACCTGTGATCCCGTTCCCATTTTGCTAATTTCAGATAAAACACCAGCAGAGAATTGGTTACCACTAACAGTAACTTTATTAGTTACACCACGAACTGTATAGAAAAAGTCATATTTAGCAACTGAATATGAAACACCTTCGAATGGGAAGAAGTCGCTTTCAAGTTTTGCACTAAGATATGGATTACGTTTTAAAGCAGCTTTTGGCAGTTCTGCACCATCCTTATAAGCACCTGCAACCAAAATTGTTGGTGGTGGCACGTTAAGTACGTTAAATGGAGCTGAACCTAAAGTTCTTCCACCTTCTGAAGTCCTAACAGATACAGTAATATTTACCTGTTTTGCACTAACTGAAGTAGGAACAGATACAAGGTATCCACCTCCACCAGCAGATCTTATAGAAGCTCCTCCAGAAATGCTTACACTAACACTCTCTTTTGGGTAACCTGAAACAGCTACTTCAACTGGATTTTCTAGACCTTTATAGAACACATTACACTTAGATGCTGATACTGTAAAGCCAGCGTCACCAACTGTATAATTTGCTTGATAAGGTAGCCACATTTCACCTTTATTAGATTTATAATGCACCAAACCACCATAAGTAAAGTCGCCTACACCACTACAATCTTTAGTATATTGACCTTTACCACTTTCATCAAGTGTTAGAGTATCATACTGTACACCTTGTCTAAGTCTAAACATAACTTCTCCACTTTCGACAACTGAATCATAGAAAGGCTGATCGTAAGTAAGATAAATAGTTGGACGCATAGAAGTATCACGAGCACCAAGAAAGACGCTAGATTCATATATACCACCACGAACAATAAAACTACGAGGTGAACTAACTAATCCTTCTAATGAAGTTATACGAATATCTAAACCTTCTAACTGACTAATCTTAAACGTTAAAGCATCTGCCTCAGCATTTCTGACATTTTCTTGAATTTTTGACAGAATTGTAAGTGTACCAACCATAGGCATTCCTCTACACAAAGTTTCCTGCCATGTCCATGGTTCTTCAGAATCATCTAACTGGTCTACAACTTCAAGATTTTTCGAAATATTCTTATATACTGTTTGTGTTTTTGCAGAATCCCCAACAAAGTTAAGTAATAAAGCTCTATAGTCATCCATCCAACCTCTAAGGCTATCTCCCATCATTGGGCCACCTTCTCCCACCATTACTTCAGTAGCAGCGTGAGAATCATCCTTTTTCATTATTTCATCTTCAAGTGTTGCTTCTTCGCCTTGACTAGTTTGAATAATCTTCAATTTCAATCGATCAATATCACTTACAAATTTATTAGAACTTGACCTAATAATATCTGCTTCTTCAACAAGATTTTTATATTTATCTCCTTGACCAGATGCCTTTAGATTCAATTCTTCATAAATAGATATTGTCTTTTCGGTAACGTTGATAGTTGTTTTTTTAATACTATCATCTATTTTGACAAAAGCATTCACAATCTCACCTGACACATTAAGCGCCAATAGAGCAGTATAAAACAAATACATCATTCCAATCATTTTCTGCCTCGGGGTCTCCGGGCAATTTCCTCCAGACATATGTTTTAATTTTTAAAATTCAACATAAATTAACAACTCTTTTTAATCCTGCTTAAAATTCATTGCAGAAAGCATATTACCATAAACGGTATTCATTGCAGCAAGATTATGACTTAATTTGCTAATCTCTTCGCGATAACGTTTAGTATCCTCTGCTGACTGTTTCAAATTTCCAAGAATTTCATCTAAACCACTGTATAATGTTTTAGAAGCTTCTATCTGCTGATTTGTCCCTTGTAACTGTAATTCATATACAGCATTAAGAGCAGTCAGATTTTTGTTCATTACACTAAGTTGTTCATTATATGTTTTACCACCATCTGTTGATGCTTGCAATTCTTTGCTCATTGAATCAGTAAGTTTGTTATATGCATTTGACAAACTTTGACCAGAAACACTAACCATGCTAGATGATTTTTCATATGATTCAGCTAATTGATCTGCCTGTACATTAAGCTTCTGAGCAGAAGCACCATATAAATCAGCAAATTCGCTAACTTTTTCTGAAGCTTTTTCAAAGTTGGCTACATAATTATTAGTAGCAACTGTAGCATCAGATACATCATGAAGTTTTTCTGTAGTTGTATTTAGATTCTTAAGTCCATGTCCTAACTTTTCGAATAACTCAGGAGTAATTTCAGCATTTTCAATCATAGCATCAAATTTTTCTAAAGCTGATTTCTTTGAGCTAACAGCAGCTTTTTTATCAGAAATATCTATTGCTTCGTCAACACCTGCTAACTCCGGATAAACCAAACTCCAGTCAACTTCCTCGTGTGGCGGTTCAAATGCTGATAAGAAAAAGATAAAGGCTTCTGTTAACAGACCTACCATTAACATAATACCAGCTCCAGGGTAGTGTTGAATTTTGAATAGTGCTCCAACCATTACAATTGCAGCACCCCATCCATAAACATAACCCATAAATTTTTTGTAAATCCTACTCGAAGTAATTTCGCTCAAATTCATAATCGTGTCAGTTTTTAATTAATACTTCTTTAATAATTATATTTAAATATTTAATATACTTGTGAATATGATGTTCCATCAACTCTGTGTCTTCCTAAATATGTTTTAACACATCTAAAACCAATATAACTTTTTGCAGAATCCTGAAATTCATAAGTCCTTGTTCCATTTTGCATATAATATGCTACATCTTTCCAAGATCCCCCACGAATAACTTTACGTTTTTTTGCTGGTGGATCATCTGGATGAGCATAATACTGATAATCAGGATTTAAATCATGGGTAAAGCTATATGCAGATTCGTCAAAAGCATTACTTGTCCATTCTGCAACATTACCAGCCATATCATATAATCCCCATTCGTTTGGATCGTAAGTTGCAACCATAAGAGTTTGAACACCACCATCATCATAATAGTTACCTCTCATAGGTTTAAAGTTGGCAATGAAACATCCACTATAATTACGTGTATATAAACCACCCCAAGGATACATTGATAAATCTAACCCACCACGAGCTGCATATTCCCATTCTGATTCTGTTGGCAATCTATACTCGTTAAGATAATAATCCCTTGTTGTTTTCTGATTTGCATTTTTTAGCATAGTTCTCCACATACAAAATGCATTTGCTTGAGTCCAACTAACACCAACAACAGGATAATAATCATAAGCAGGATGCCAAAAGTACATTTTTGTCATTGGCTCATTATAAGAATAAGTGAAGTCGCTAATCCAGCATAATGTATCTGGATAAATATGTACTTTCTCATGCATATAATAACTATATCTTCCGCCATAACGACCAGCATCATTCCTTCCATCATAATTCTTCACCTCTCTAGTAGCAAAGTCTTCCCATGGTTCGTCTTCGTCCATTGTTTCACGATCTTTAATCTCACCCTCATAATCACCAGTCTCAGGATTAAAGTGACGACCAATTCTTAGCCCATGATCACCTTCACGATCGAATGTGCGAACTATATCCTGATCCACACCATTACTACCAGGTTTAAAAGTATGTTTTTGTGCAGCTTGTTTTAAATCAACCCAAAAATATTCATAATACAATGCATCTGTGTTGAGGTCGATGTTTCTCATAAAATGATAAACTTCAGCTGGTGGTAATACAAACAAGGTCTGATTAAAATTATCAGGAATCTCATTTTTTATTAGAATACCTTTAATTTCAAGATCCATATAATCTAAAGGTCCTGCCCAATCAAGAAAATTAGTATTATCATAATCGTCAAAATCGAACTCACCGTTTTCATACATGTTCGTGATAAAATTTGTTTCCATTTCGGTGACATCTGTATCATCAATGATAAAATCGATTGGCTGATAGGACACTTTTGTGTTGATGTCCCCAAAATCAACAGAATTTTTAGTTTCCTTACCAAGTACAGTTAATGCCATTGAATCTCTTACCCAAGCTACAAACTGCCTGTATTCAGCATTTGTAATCTCAGTTTCATCCATCCAAAATCCCTGAATAGTCACAGTTTTAGACTGTGCTGTCATAGAATAAGGAACATCTTGATCACTCGGCCCCATTTGATAAGTTCCAGGTGGGACAAAAAGCATTCCATATGGGTCCGGAGTATACCACAGCTGTCTGTCGATTCCGGTCAAATCACCGCTGCCGTAGTATCCACAACTACTAA
The DNA here is from genome assembly GCA_964622935.1 of uncultured Bacteroidales bacterium. Taxonomy (GTDB): domain Bacteria; phylum Bacteroidota; class Bacteroidia; order Bacteroidales; family ML635J-15; genus Bact-19. Next base: position 16,519 of record CAZUQY010000003.1, read on the forward strand.
GCAGTACGATCGTGATTGCGCTGATAATGAGTAATTTTCTCATAATATATACATTAATTAGTAAGCGTCTTTTTTTTACGTTAAAATTAATAAAATGTTACAATCTTCTCACACTTCTATAACGTCCAGGAGTCTTTCCTCCAGTAACATTAAAGCAATATCTAAGCATAAGTTCGTGTGATCCAGAATTATATGATCCAACTTTTGACAAAACCACATCGTAGCTATATCCAAAGCTAATACCGTTAATTAAATGAATTCCAATCATTGGAACAATCGCATCTGTATGTCTGTAAGATACTCCACCCCAGAATTTCTTTTCATACAAAAGCTTTCCGTTAATCTGAAAGTCTATAGTACTAACATCAGACGCCACCATAGCACTACCAATAAGATCAAATGATGGATTAGGTAAAGAATATGCATATCCTCCACTTAAAAACATATGTCTTGTAAGTTTACTAGGACTTTCAATATCGTAATTTAAAGTAGGATTAGTAATATGTGTTGAAGATAATCCAATCCAAAAGTCTTCACTATAATATGTGATACCAAAGTTTACATCAAAAGCTGTAACATTTTCCATGTGAGGTATTGCAGGGTCATCATAGACTGGTCCACCATTTATAGACCCCCAAGTTTTCCAATCACCGTCAATTGAATGATTAAAAACACCAAGACCAACACCAATGCCAAGCATACCACTAGACAATTCGAGCCTATATGCATAATTTAACATGACATTGAGATTATTTTCAAATCCAATTTGATCCTCAACAATGGATAATCCAACTCCACTACTCATAGCTTCTATCGGCATATCAAAAGTAAAAACTGTTGTTACAGGACGACCTTCATCCCAACCAACCCATTGTTGACGATGCAGGCTATTTACACATAATGCATCATTACCACCAGCTGCTCCAGGATTATAAACATTTTGCACATATTCAAACAAACTGTAATGTGAGTCAATCTGAGCCTGCGAATATTTCGCAAATATTCCAATCAAAACGATAATCAGTATTACTATTCTCCTCATATTAAATTTCGGTTTTTCGCTTTTTAATACTTAACTCCCAATTTTCATTGGTAAATAAAATACATTTTTTTTAATTTTCCAAACTTTATTAACATTTTTTTGTTAATAACCTTAATTATTGTTAATAACTACTTTGATAATTAATAAAATCCATAACAAATTTCAAATTGCGAAAGTTACATTAATTTTTTTAAATATTGCAAAATTAATTCAAAATTTTATTTTTTTCTATATTCAAATAACGCAAATACTTATCTAATATTATAGGCAACATCTCATTTTATGACAATTATCATGTTTTAAGTAGTGCAAATTTAAAATATTTTCTAATAAATGTAAGCAAAATATTACAAAATCAAGAATTATTTTTTCTTTTCTATAATGTTTTTACATTCATCTAAAGTAATTAGCTCTGGATCAAGACTTTTGGGAATACGGTAGTTTTTCTTTTCATAAGAAATATAAGGCCCATAACGTCCTTTTAAAACTTTTAAACCAGGCATTTCATCAAAGCTTCTAGAAAAAGCTTCTTTTACGTTTTTTTTCTTTTCTTCGATTATTTCTAAAGCTCTTTCGAGGCTTACAGTATAAGGGTCATCCGTTTTTTGCAATGCATAGAAAGCTCCATTATTCTTAACATAAGGCCCATATTTACCAAGTGCAACAATCACCTGATCTTCTTCATATTCTCCCAATGTTCTAGGTAATCTGAATAAATCTAATACCTCTTCTATAGTAATACTTTCAATATTCTGATTTTTTCTAAGACTTGCATATAATGGTTTTTCTCCACCTTCAACAGATGCATATGGGCCATACTTACCTATCTTAAGAATGATTGGCAATCCAGTTTGAGGATGTTTTCCAAGTTCACGTTCCCATTTTGAATTTTCTTTTTCTTTTAGAGAAGCTTCTACTTTAACATTAAAACCTTTATAAAACTTAGCAATCATATCAGTCCAAGTAACATCTCCATCAGCGATATGGTCGAATTTTTCTTCTATTTGTGCGGTAAAATTATAATCTAATATTTCTTCAAAATGGCCTGCTAAATAATCTGTTACAACAACTCCCATTGAGGTTGGAAATAGTTTATTTGCTTCACCACCAAATTTCTCATCCAGTTTGGTTTCTGTCAAATTACCTTTTGTAAGTGTTAACGAACCAATAACTCGTATTTTAGGAGGTCTAGATTCTTTAACAACATAATCCCGTTGCTGAATTGTGCTTATTGTTGGAGCATAAGTTGATGGCCTTCCAATACCAAGTTCTTCCATTTTTTTAACAAGAGAAGCTTCAGTATATCTATATGGAGGTTGGTCATACTTTTCAAATGATTCGACTCTTTCAACAATTGCTTCATCATTTATCTTTGCATTTGGCAAAGAAGACTGCTTTTCTTCAGTAGTTTCGTCATCAGATGACTCCATATATAATTTAAGAAATCCATCAAAGCTTACAATTTCACCTGTTGTAATAAAAGAAACATTATTCTTATCATTATTAACAGTTAGAATTGTTTTCTCAATCTTAGCATCAGACATTTGTGAAGCAACAGCTCTCTTCCATATTAAATCATACAAACGTTGCTCCTGTTTTCCCATTTCGATGTTTTCAGCATTAACAAATGTTGGTCTGATTGCTTCGTGAGCCTCCTGAGCACCTTTTGTTTTTGTCTGAAACTGGCGAACCTTTGAATATTCAACCCCAAAACTTTTAACAATTTCACTTTTTATTGTATTTATAGCCAAAGATGACAAATTAACTGAATCCGTCCTCATATAAGTAATATGACCATTTTCATACAAACCCTGAGCAAACTTCATAGTTTGAGCAACAGACATCCCTAGTTTTCTACCAGCTTCTTGCTGAAGAGTAGATGTTGTAAATGGTGGTGCAGGAGATTTCTTTCCAGGCTTTTTAACTAAATCAGCCACATGAAAGCTCTCTTCTTTAAGAGATTCTAGAAATACTGCAGCTTCTTGCTTAGTTTTAAACTTTTTATTTAACTCAGACTTTACACTAATACCATTAATAATAAAGAAACCAAAAACCTTATACTCTGATTTAGATTTAAAAGCATTTATTTCTCGTTCTCTTTCAACAATTAATTTCACTGAGACTGATTGTACTCTTCCGGCAGAAAGTGAAGGTTTAATTTTTTTCCACAACAATGGTGAAAGTTTAAAACCAACCAAACGATCAAGAATCCTTCTAGCTTGCTGCGCATTAACAAGATTTAAATCTATACTACGAGGATTATCTATTGCATTTTGAATTGCATCTTTTGTAATCTCATGAAAAACAATACGTTTGTAACTACTTTCTTTTAATTTCAGCACTTCACTCAAATGCCACGAAATTGCTTCTCCTTCGCGATCCTCATCAGATGCAAGCCAAACAGTTTTTACTTGAGATGCTAGTTTTTTTAACTCTGACACCACTTTCTTTTTATCGGCAGGTATCTCATATTCAGGTGTAAAACCATTATCAACATCTATCCCGAGATTCTTTTTCGATAAATCACGAATATGTCCATAACTTGATTTAACAATAAAATCATCCCCTAAGAAACGCTTTATAGTCTTTGCTTTCGCAGGAGACTCAACTATTACTAAATTGTTTTCCATTAATAATTTCTGTTTTAAAGTGCAAAATAAAGAAATTCAAAAACTAATTCATAAATTATTTTTTTAATTTTACGCCATAAATATTTAATCATGAATAAGAATAAAGCTGCAAAAGTAACTTATTCTCGCAAATTTGCCAGAATTTTTACAATTTGTTTATGGGCAATTAACATTTTAGCTCTTTCAGGGGTCATAACGTATTTTCATATGTCTGCTCAGGGTAAATTTGGATTTATGCCTACATTTGAACAATTGGAAAACCCAAATGAAAACTTGGCCACAAAGGTCTATTCTGCTGACTTAGAGCTACTTGGGACATATTTTCGAGAAAACCGATCTCAGATTTCATTTGACGAATTGTCTCCTAATTTGATTGATGCCTTGGTAGCAACTGAAGACATCCGTTTTTATGATCATACCGGTATAGATTTTAGAGCATTACCCCGAGTAGTTTCTGGAATGGCTGGTGGAGGATCCAAAGGTGGTGGGTCAACTATCACTCAACAGTTAGCAAAAATGTTATTTCCTCGACAAGACAATATGAGTAAATTGGAAATTGCTCATCGTAAATTTCAAGAATGGGTAATTGCTGTAAGATTAGAACGTAGTTTTACAAAAGAAGAAATTATTGAAATGTACTTAAACAAGTTCGATTTTCTTAATCTTGCAGTTGGTATAGAATCGGCATCTAGAGTATATTTTGACACTACTCCTGACGCATTAACAATAACTCAGGCAGCCATGCTCGTAGGTATGGCAAAGAACCCATCATTATACAACCCACTTAAACGTCCAGAAGAAACAATGGCAAGACGAAATGTAGTATTATCCCAAATGCTAAAATATGATTTTATCACTTCAGAACAATTTGACTCGCTAAAACTTACAACACTTGGAATAAAATACCAAAAAGTTGACCATAATATAGGGTCTGCAACATATTTTCGAGAATTTTTAAGATTATGGCTTACTGCAAATAAGCCTGTAATTACAAATTACGGAGACAATCGTGATTATATAGAAGATTCTATAAATTGGGCACATGACCCATCATATGGATGGTGCAACAAAAACACAAAACCAGACGGATCTAATTATGACATATACAGCGACGGTCTTCAGATTTATACAACTATTAATAGTAGAATGCAAAAGTATGCTGAAGAAGCTGTTCGTGAACATATAGGTGGATACATCCAAAAGGAATTTATGAAGGACCAAAAGTACAACAAAAGACCACCTTTTTCCAACGACCTAACACAGGATGAAGTGGATAACATTATGTATCTAACAATGCGTCGATCTGATAGATGGAGAGTCCTCAAAGCTGAAGGATTATCTAAAGACTCAATTTTAATGAATTTCGATATCCCTACACAAATGAGTATATTCGCTTGGGAAGGAGATATTGACACTGTCATGACACCAAAGGATTCTATTAGATATTATAAATATTTCCTACGCGCTGGCTTTATGTCAATGGAACCACAAACTGGTCACGTGAAAGCATATGTTGGTGGACTAGATTACAGACATTTTAAATTTGATCAAGTCACAAGATCAAGACGACAAGTTGGATCAACAATAAAACCGTTTATCTATTGCCTGGCTATGCAAAACGGATATTCTCCTTGCACTAAAGTTCCAAATGTGGAAGTTACTTTTAAACTCCCTAAAGGCTCCGGCAAAGAATATTATACACCAAAATTCTCGCCTACTGATTATGACGGCGAAATGATTACATTAAAATATGGACTCGCTCAATCACTCAATCAAATTTCGGCATGGGTATTAAAACAATTCACTCCTCAAGCTGCAGTTTCTATTGCAAAAAAAATGGGAGTTAACAGCCATGTAGATGCTTTCCCATCGATTTGTGTTGGTGCTGCTGAAGTATTATTAAGCGAAATGGTTGGAGCCTATTGTACTTTTGCAAATAAAGGCATCTATACTAGACCTATTTATGTTACACGCATAGAAGATAAAAACGGAAATGTACTTGCAAACTTTAGCCCTATCCAAAACGAAGCTATTAGTGAAGAAACTGCATTTCTAATGATTGATTTAATGAAGGGAGTTGTTAACATGGGTACCTCAGTAAGACTCAGACTTACATATAAGATTTATAGTGAAATGGCAGGCAAGACTGGAACAACCAATAATAACTCAGATGGTTGGTTCATTGGAATCGCTCCTGAGCTTGTCAGTGGTGCTTGGGTTGGAGGTGAAGAAAGAAGTATTCGTTTCCGCTACATCACCCTTGGACAAGGTGCAGCTTTGGCTCTTCCAATTTATGGATTATACATGCAGAAAGTGTATGATGATCCTAAATTACCTTATTCTCGTGATAGCAGATTTGAAAGACCATCTCAGATTTCAGTAGAGATAGATTGTGATGAATATGAAAAAAATCACCAAAATGGAAATTTTAATCAGTTGTAAATAGAAATATAATTATTGAAATAATTTTGAGGCAAAATCCCTCACATCAGACACAAGATGAATATTCTTGTGTTTTGTGTTTATATCGGATTTTTGTGCAGCAGAAATGAAAACATTCTTAAAGCCAAGTCGTATAGCCTCACTGACTCTTTTATCAATAAAGGAAACTGGTCTAATTTGTCCCGACAAACCTAATTCGCCAATAAAACATGTGTTTTCGCCCAATGGTTTATCATAATATGATGATATTACGGATGCAAGAACAGCCAGATCGGCAGCAGTGTCATTAACTTTTATTCCACCAGCAATATTAACAAAAGCATCTTTTTGACTAAGGTGTAGACCAAGTCGCTTTTCTATTACAGCAAGTATCATTTGAAATTTGCGGGAATCAAACCCAGTTGCAGTTCTCTGAGGACTACTATATACAGCATTCCCAATTAATGATTGAATTTCGATCATTAATGATCTGGAGCCTTCAGCAAGACTACCATAAGCAACTCCACTAAGTCCAATATTATCATCTGTTAAAAGGATGTTCCCCGGATCAGTAACTTCTTTTAAACCATGATTCATCATTTCAAAAACTCCAATCTCGTACGTAGATCCAAACCTGTTTTTCTTAGGACGCAATAACCTATAAAAATGATTATTGTCTCCTTCGAACTGAAAAACAGCATCAACAATATGCTCTAAGGACATAGGTCCGGCAATATCTCCATCTTTATTAATATGCCCAATCAGTATTACCGGGACATTAAACTCTTTTGCATATTCCTGAAGCAGTCGTGTACATTCCCGAATCTGGCTAACAGTACCGGGAGAAGAAGTCAAATCAGAAGAAGCTACTGTTTGAATCGAATCTATAACGATGATTTCAGGGCCAACGACTTTTATTGTTGCAATTATTTTTTCAATATTTGTTTCAGTAAAAATATAGCAATCATCATTCTTAATACCAATACGTTCAGCTCTTAAATGTATTTGACTTTCACTTTCTTCACCAGAAACATACAGTACCTTTCTATTATCTAAACTTAATACCGTTTGCAAAACTAATGTAGATTTACCAATACCAGGCTCCCCTCCAAGTAAAATTAATGATCCCGGCACAAGACCACCACCTAACACCCTGTTAAATTCAGAATATGGCAAAGCGATTCTACTAAGTCGTTTTTGAGTTATGTCGTTAATTCTAACAGCATTGCCAGCTTTTGCTTCTGTTGACTTTTTAAATCCAGAAGGCTTTGATTGAACAACCTCCTCAATAAAAGAATTCCAACTGAAACAGTTGGAACACTTTCCTGCCCATTTGGGCGATATATATCCACAGTTTTGACAAACAAAAACTGTTTTTTCTTTAGCCATGAATTACTGTTTACGTATCATCTCGCATCTAAGATAATCTGCTACTGTTTCATCTTCAGATCTTCTCAAACGAGTTATTATCAAAATATCTTCTTTAAGTTTGTCTATGCGATAAATTCCATTCAATTCACCATATCCAAAAATAGGATCACTTCCACTAATAGTAATATGTGTTTTTAACATAGACTTATCTACAGTATAAATACATGAATCAATAAGAATCCCATCATTAGTTGTCGCGATACGAATAAGATTGCCATCATCTTGAAATGTCCATGTCATGGTTCCTTGAGGTTGTGTATCAAAAGTTTGAAAGTTCCAAGTACCAATAATCTCTTCGGGTACATTTACACAACTAGCAAACAAAAAAACAATCCCAATAATAAATACAAAAGCTTTTCCTATTTTCATGACATCTCAAATTTTTATACGAAAAGACAAATATAATAATTTATTTAGTGGGCTACAATTTTTTTATCAGATTAGATGAAGAAAACCCATCAACAAAAGGGATAATTTCTACTAGCCCACCATGTGCAGTAACGAAATCCGCACCCACGATATCATTAAATGAATAATCTCCACCTTTAACAAGAATGTCAGGGATTATTGATTTTATTAATTCTTCTGGAGTGTCTTCACCGAATATAACAACAGTATCAACCATCAACAAAGAGGCTAGTAAATTTGATCGAGCATTTACATCATTAAGCGGACGTCCTTCGCCTTTCAACCGTGTAACAGAATCATCCGAATTAAGTCCAATAATAAGTTTATCACCAAGTTCTTTTGCTTTTGCTAGATAATTCACATGTCCATAATGCAAAATATCAAAACAACCATTAGTAAAAACTACAGAATTCCTATTTTTTTTCCAATCTAAAACCCAAGCTGTAATTGCAGTTCTTTCAACGATTTTCCCCTTAATAATGTCAAGGTAATCCATCTATAATAAAGAATTTGTTTTTGTATCTGGAAAAATAAACGAAGGTTTAAAAGTTTTTGCTTCTTCAAAATCCATTGATGCGTAAGAGATAATAATAATAATATCATCAACTGCCACTTTGCGTGCAGCGGGTCCGTTAAGACATATCACACCTGACCCTGATTCCCCTTTAATTACGTATGTCTCAAACCTCTCTCCATTATTAATGTTTACTACTTGAACCTTTTCGTGTTCGATAATATTTGAGGCTTTCATCAGATCTTCATCAATGGTAATACTACCAACATACTGGAGATTGGCTTCAGTAACCCTGACTTTATGTATTTTTGATTTTACTACTTCTATATTCATAAAACAAAACTGCTAAATCGCTACAAAGTTAAATAATACTTATTTAAAACTCCAAAATAATATTATCAATTAATCTAACATTCGTACACCAAACGGCTACACACATTACAATTACCGCATTTTTCTCAACATTAAATATATAAGAAAGATCATTTGGATTACAAAAAATACAATATTCCGGCTTCATATCCGGATTTTTCCGAATTTCATTCATGAAAATATTCTTATAAGTAAGAGTAGAATCTCCTGTTTTAATCAAGTCCTGTACTTTTAACATCAGACTATAAATACCCGAAGCATTTTGTCGACTATCAGAACTTAATCTTTCATTTCTACTACTCATGGCTAACCCATTTTCTTCTCTTACAATGGCACAACTAACAATATTTATTCCCAACCCAGCCTTAATGTTTAGCAATCTTATTACTGCAAGCTGTTGAAAATCCTTTTGTCCAAAATATGCATTGTTTGGTTTGACTATATCAAATAATCTGTAAACAATATCAATAACACCTTGAAAATGACCCGGTCTGAATTCTCCTTCATATATTTCATCTAATCCATCAAAATCAATTTCAAACCCACTATAATCATTATATATGTCATCTTTTTGGGGCATGAATAAGATATCACATCCTGCACTTTCGAGCTTTGCAGCATCAGCATTTTCTTCAACAGGATATTTTTCAAAATCACTTTTATCGTTAAATTGTTTAGGATTAACAAAAACTGACACAATTGTTATTTCATTTTCATCTGTTGACCTATTAACAAGAGAGATATGTCCCTTATGCAAAGCTCCCATTGTAGGAACAAAACCAATTTCATTTACCTTATTACAAAGCCCTTGCCTTCTTATAACTAAATCTCTGACTGTACGGATAATTTCCATTGAATATTTTTTTGCGAATATAAATAATTGCTATCTAATACCAAATGAAATTTGACTTATTTAATCCAATTATATCTTGAATAACATTCAAACAATAAATGATACAAATAACCGTTAATTATTGTTGTGTGGATATATGAAAAATTTTATATATTTTTGTAATTCTAAAAACATAAACAATATTTATAATATTATGAAGTTAAAAGTTCTTTTTGTCACTCAGGAAATCACACCCTATCTACCTGAAACAGAAATGTCAAAGATAGGTCGACATTTACCTCAGGGAATACAAGAGAGAGATAGAGAAATTCGCACATTTTTACCAAAATTCGGGAATATTAACGAAAGACGTAATCAATTACACGAAGTCATCAGGTTAAGTGGAATGAATCTAGTAATAAATGACACTGACCACCCCCTTGTAATTAAAGTTGCCTCAATACAACCTGCACGCATGCAAGTTTATTTTATTGATAACGAAGACTTTTTCAGCAGAAAATTTGCATTAACAGAAAAAGGGAAAGAGTTTGAAGATAACGATGAAAGAGCAATATTTTACTCTAGAGGAGTAATCGAAACTGTAAAAAAATTAGGTTGGGCTCCAGACATTATTCATTGTCACGGTTGGTTTACATCACTTATTCCATTTTACATGAAAAAGGTTTATAACCAAGACCCTCTTTTTGAGAATGATTTCAAAATAGTTTATTCTGTTTATAATGACAATTTTAAAGATTCTTTAAATCCTAATTTATCTTCAAAACTTATAGAAGATGGAGTTTCCCCTGAAGATGTAGAAAAAATCAATGTTCCAAACTGGGACAATATGACAGATTTTGCAATGAAATATGCTGATGGAATCATCATGGGATCAAAATTTTTATCAGACGAAACTAAGTTGCAAATTCAGGATTCAGGTAAACCATTTTTAAAACCAGAGGATGAAGATAGCTACATTGATAAGTACGATGAATTTTATAAAAAATTAACGGAAAAGAGTATTTAATGAAAAATAAAATCGGGGTACTTTCATTTATCCTCATTACTATTATTGGGATGAGTACATTTTTCATCTCATGTGAAAACAACGATTCGGTTATTGGTCTTGGAATAATCCCTGGTTCAGATAAAATGGAATTATCATATGATACTATTAGCGTTGAATGCTATACTGTAAGTGATGCAATTTTGTCAACAGACGAAAGGACTTTAGCGACACTCGGCAGTTATGTTGACCCACAATTTGGGTTTAGTAAAGCCAGCTTTATATGTCAGACACGTATTTCATCAAATAATGTAGATTTCTCCGAAGTCGGACCTATAAATTCAATCGAACTACATCTAAAATATGATTTTCATTACGGTGATCAATCGACCCCTCAAACAGTGAACATTTACAGATTACTTGACGATGTGTTTATTGATTCTGTTTATTATTCAGATTACAAACCTAGTGAATCAGATATTGAACTTCTAACTTCTGTAGATTTAAGCGTCCCTCCTGAAGATAGTTTATTTAAAATAACTTTACCTATAAATTTAGCAGAACAATTTATCAATCCTGCTGATTCATTGAATTTTATTGACAATGATGCTTTCATAGATTATTTTAAGGGATTCTACATTACAACTGACAACCTCTCAACTGGTGGATGCATCTATAGTTTTAACTTATATGATTCTGAATCAAGGATGATGCTATATTATAACGATTCTTTAGATTACGAATTCTACATTAATACAAAATCGGCAACACTAAATATGTTCGAGCATGATTACACATCTGCTTCAACAGAAATACAAACTGCCATTTCAGATTCAACACGAACCTATAGCAACTGTTATGTTCAGAGCCTCGGTGGATTAAAAACAAAGATCTTTTTTCCAGATTTGAATACGATTTTTGATTCGACAAACATTGCTGTAAATAAAGCAAAGTTGATAATCAATCTAGAAGATGGATATAACCAAAATGTATTTATTGCTCCACCAAAATTAGCACTTGTTGCTATTCTAGAATCGGGAAAATATGATTTTGTAACAGATTATAAAGTAAACAACTCTCATTTTGGTGGCGAATATGATGAAAGTGACAACACTTACTCATTTAATATCCCATTCCATATTCAAGAACTATTAAACGGAAACACCGATTATGGTTTGTACCTATTTGCAACAGACAATAGAACAAAACCATACAGGGCAATTCTCAACAACAGCCAGTCTGGTGCAAATGGGATAAAATTAGAAATCTATTATTCAAAGTACTAATATCAACTTATTATGTGTGGAATTGTCGGATATATTGGTCATAGACAAGCGTATGGAATTCTTATTAAAGGCTTAAAAAGACTTGAATATCGTGGATACGATTCAGCCGGGATTGCATTAAGTGGCAATGGTTATCGCGTTTACAAATGTAAAGGCAAAGTTAGTGACCTTGAAATAGAAACAGCGAATAAAGACACTAAGGGACGTATTGGAATAGGACATACACGTTGGGCTACACATGGTGAACCTACCGATAACAATGCTCATCCACATAAATCAATGAAAGGCAAGTTTGTAATCATTCATAACGGAATTATTGAAAACTATGCGAAACTGAAATCTAGTTTAATTAATGAAGGCTACAAATTTGAAAGTGAAACAGACACTGAGATTTTAGCAAATTTAATAGAATTCTACTATCTCAACAATCAAGAAAACGGTGATTCTTTTACACCTGAAGAAGCTGTAAGAGCAGCCCTAAATATGGTTGAAGGTGCTTATGGTTTGGTTATTCTTTGTCAAGATTTTCCTAATCAAATGATAGCAGCAAGAAAAGGTAGTCCATTAGTTATTGGCGTTGGTAAAAACGAATATTTTATTGCATCAGATGCCACTCCTATCATTGAGTATACCAATTCAGTCATTTATTTAAATGATGATGACATTGCCGTAATTGATGATAAAGGCCTAAGTCTAAAAAACCTAAAAAATATCACTCAAAAGCCTAATGTACATAAAATAAGCCTTGAACTTAACGAAATTGAAAAAAACGGTTTTGATCACTACATGCTTAAGGAAATTTATGAACAGCCAAAAGCTATTAGAGACACATATAGAGGTAGATTGAATTTTGATTCTAAATTCTTACGACTTGGTGGTTTACACAATGTTTTTAGTGAATTAACCAAAGCTCAGAGAATAATGATTATTGCTTGTGGAACTAGTTGGCATGCCGGTTTAGTTGGAGAATACCTTTTCGAAGAATTTACCAGAATTCCAACTGAAGTAGAATATGCTTCAGAGTTTAGATATAGAAATCCAATTATTAACAAAGGCGATATTGTTATAGCAATAAGCCAAAGTGGTGAAACCGCTGATACTTTAGCTGCAATTCAGCTTGCAAAAAAAGCCGGAGCTATTGTTATTGGAGTTTGTAATGTAGTAGGATCCAGTATCCCAAGAGAAACTGTAGCGGGAGTATTTACACATGCCGGTCCCGAAATTGGAGTTGCATCTACTAAAGCTTTTACTGCTCAAGTAACCGTTCTTACAATGATGGCAATGTCGATAGGGCTTGCAAATAAGGAACTTACTCAAAGTGAATTTACGAAATTAGTAGATGAGCTTCATTCCATACCTGAAAAAATTGAACAAATCCTTCAAGAAGCTGACAAAATCAAAGAAATTTCTGATAAAATTTCTGAAACAACAAACAGTTTATACCTTGGCAGAGGTTATTTATTCCCTGTTGCTCTTGAAGGTGCGTTAAAACTAAAAGAAATTTCATATATACATGCTGAAGGATACCCTGCGGCAGAAATGAAACACGGACCAATTGCCCTTATTGATGAAAAAATGCCAGTAATTGTACTTGCAACTAAAGACAAGTCATACGATAAAATCGTTTCAAACATCCAGGAAGTCAAAGCAAGAAAAGGAATTATTATAGCAATTGTTACTGAAGGCGACACTACTATAAAAGAATTGGCAGACTATGTTATTGAAGTGCCTCAATCAGATTTCGCATTGGCTCCATTACTTACTGTTATTCCATTACAATTAATTTCATACTATATTGCAGTAAAAAGAGGATGCAATGTTGATCAACCCAGAAATCTGGCAAAATCTGTCACCGTGGAATAAAAAATTGTTTTATTTATAATAAATTGTATAATTTTAAGTTATCAATTCAATAAAGAAAAAATTGAAAAGACAAGTTTTAATATCAGTGACCATTATAACAATCTTAACATTGTTAAACTCTTGTTCGACGGAGAAAAATACGAGCATGAGTCGAATGTACCATAATGCAACACTAAAATACAACATATATTTCAATGGTAATGAAGCATACAAAAGAGGAATTATAAGAATTAATTCCCAAAACACAGACAATTACAACGAAATTTTAAGTGTATTTGTTGATAGTAAAGAAGAATTGGCAGGTTCAGCAGGCGGTGATATGGACAAAGCTATTCAAAAATCTGCTAAAGGAATAAAAATTCATTCGATAACAAAAAAACCCGAAATAAAAAAATCGGGTAATATGTCAAAAAAGGAGAAAGAGTTTTTTGATCAAAAAGAATTTAACAAATGGATAGATGATTGTTATTTATTAATGGGTAAATCATACTTTATTAAGAGAGAATACCTTGATGCCCGTCAAAATTTCGATTATCTAGTTCGTCAGTTCCCTAATGATGAAACAAGACATATTGCAAATCTATACTTAGCAAGAACTTACTGCGAGCAAAGCAATTTTAAAGCAGCTAAAGAAACTCTTGACTTCATTGAGGCTGAGAAAGAATTACCAAAAAAATTTGATGGTTTATTTGCTGCAATTTATGCCGACTATTATATTAAACAAAAACAATACGAAGCGGCTATTCCAAAACTTCAAAGAGCAATAAAAAATACGAAAAGCAAAAAAGACAAATTAAGATACACATACATTCTTGCTCAAATTTATGAAAAACTTGAGAATCTGTCTAAAGCATCAGAATTATATGCAGATGTCGCAAAAAAGAACTCATCATATGAAATGGAGTTCAATGCAAAAATAAATATGGCAAAATGTTTTGTCGGACAAGGTAAAAGCAATAAAGATATTCGCAAAACTCTAAAAAAAATGCTTAGAGACGACAAGAATATCGAATATCTTGATCAAGTATATTATGCAATTGCAGAAATAGATTTTAGAAGCGGTCAAAAAGATGAAGCTATTGAAAATTACAAACTTTCATCTGAAAATAGTATCTCAAATGATTTTCAAAAAGCATTATCTTGCCTAAAACTTGGTGAAATTTATTTTGCCAAACTTGACTATAATAATGCACAGATTTATTATGATACTTGTATGGCTTTTTTACCAATCACATATGACAATTATCGACAGATTAAGAGCAATTCTCATAATCTAAATGAATTGATTGAATACACATCACTAGTGGAATTTGAAGATAGTGTACAAGCATTAGCAAAACTTAGTGAAAAAGAACGGAATAAAATTATTGACAAAATAATTGCAGACCTTGTTGAACAAGAAAGAATAGAACGGGAGCTCGAACAACAGTCAAACATAAATTCTATGTTATTTGATCAACAAAGAGGTAATAGTAATAATAATGTCAATGCCCCTGGTGGTGGTAAATGGTATTTTTATAATCCATCCCAATTAAGTTTTGGTAAAAATGAATTTAATAAAAAATGGGGCCAAAGAAAAAATGAAGATAACTGGAGACGAAAAAATAAATCTGTTGTAGATTTTAATAATGAAGACTTAGCTGAAGGCCAAGATAGCGCTTCATCTCCACTACAAAACCGATTAACAAACACTAAAGACAGAGCATATTATTTGCAAGACATCCCGCTTACCGACTCTGCAATGACCGCATCAAATGACGAAATGATTGAAGGATTATTTAATGTTGGTCGTATTTATAAAGAGAAATTCTCTGATTACGACAAGGCAATTGATGCTTACGAAAAGCTTAACAAAAGATTCCCTAATAATGAATATCTATTACTGTCATACTACAACCTTTATTTACTAAATAAATTGTCAAGTAATAATTCGGAAATGGAAAAATACAAGAACCTTGTTATTGCAAAATATCCTGATACAAACTATGCAAAGTTACTCCAGAATCCAAATTATATTCGTGACTTAGAATCTAAAAGACATCAAGATATAGAGACTTACATAGAAACTTATGACAGGTACATGGCTTCAGATTGTAGCACAGTAAACATTAACTGTAATAAATACCTTGATGAAAATCCTAATGGTGAATTACGAGCCAATTTTGATTTCTTTAAAACTCTTTGTATTGGTAGAAATAGTGACACTACTGTGTTTAAAATAGCATTGGTTAAATACATCCAGAGATACCCTGAAAATGAACTATCGACAGCAGCTCAAAACATTTTAGCTTATTTTGGCACTACAAATGTCCAAGAATTAATTGCAGATCTTCAACAAAGGCCTGATGCAACAATCCAAACGGATAGCACTTATGTTTCTGACACAAGTTCAAATACAATTGTTGCACCAAAAGAAAATTACGAATCTAATGAAGATATGCCCCATTATTATGTTATCTACGTTAAATCAGAACAAGTTGACATCAAAAGGCTAAGTTTTGAGATTAGAAATTTCAATATTTTTAATTTTAGCATGAGAACGTTTATAGTAAATAATGTTACTTATGATGGTGCATACGAATTCGTTACAGTTAAACCATTCAAAAACAAAACTCAATCGGTAAACTATTCTAAACTGATTGCAAATAGTGATGACGTATTCAACAAATTAAAGAATGCAGATCATCAAATATTTGTAATTTCAGAAAATAATCTAGTAAAACTCAAAAAGAATAAAGACATTCAAGAGTACCTTAAATTTTACAGAGAAAATTACTAAAAGTTTACATTTACACCTTTTCAAAATACTACAAGCTTATGAAAGAAATTAGAATTCTGTGGACAGATGATGAAATAGATTTATTAAAACCACATATAATTTTTCTCGAACAAAAAGGCTACAAAATTGATACATCAACAAATGGAAGCGATGCAATCGAACTTGTTAAAAATAACTCTTACGATATAATTTTTCTTGACGAAAATATGCCAGGACTAAGTGGACTTGAAACTCTCAGTAAAATTAAGGCTATCACTCCTATTGTACCCGTTATCATGATAACAAAAAGCGAAGAAGAAAATATCATGGACGAAGCAATCGGGTCTAAAATAAATGATTATTTGATTAAACCTGTAAACCCGCATCAAATTTTACTAGCAATAAAGAAAAATATTGATAAGGATAGACTTATTACCCAAAAGACGACATCTGCATATCAATCAGCCTTTTCAAGACTTGGAATGGAAATAAATGACAGTCTCAGCTATGAAGACTGGATAGAAGTTTATAAAAAGCTAACATACTGGGAGTTAGAATTGTCCGTATCGCAGGATAGCACAATGGATGAAGTTCTAAGAATGCAGTTAAACGAAGCAAATAATAGTTTTGCAAAATTCATTAAACGAAACTATACCGAATGGTTTAAGACTGATAATAATGACAAACCATTAATATCTCCAAATTTGATGAAAGAAACTGTTTTTCCAATTCTTAAGGAAAATAAAAAAGTGGTTTTTCTGTTAATGGACAATCTGCGTTTTGATCAGTGGAAAGGCATCGAACCTTTATTATCTCAATATTATAAACTTGAATCAGAAGGTCTGTATTACTCTATATTACCAACATCGACTCAATATTCAAGAAATTCCATTTTCTCAGGGTTAATGCCATCAGAGATCAATAAACTTTATCCCGAATTATGGAAGAATGATGACGAAGAAGGAGGGAAAAACATGTATGAAGAAGAAATGTTAAAATCTTTAATGAAGAGATATAATATTAGTGGAGGAATGCACTACGAAAAGATTACAGATATTAAATACTGTAAAAAAATAACAGATAATATAAACTCTGTTCTTAACAACAATCTTGTCGCTATAGTTGTGAATTTTGTTGATGCACTTTCACATGCAAGAACAGATCAAAAGATGATTCGTGAAATGGCTAACACAACATCAGCTTACAGGGCTATTACAAAATCATGGTTTGAATTTTCTCCACTTTTCGAAATGCTAAAAGCATTTGCTGAAAAAGACATTACCCTAATAATTACTACCGACCATGGCAGCATACAAGTTTCTGATCCTGTTAAAATAATTGGAGACAGAGCCACAACAACAAACCTTAGATATAAACAAGGACGCAATCTCAACTATAATAAGAAGCATGTCATTGAAATATTAAATCCACCTGATGCTTATTTGCCAAAAACAAATATCAGTTCAACTTATGTTTTTGCACACGGCACCGACTTTTTTGCATACCCTAACAATTACAATCATTATGTAAAGTACTATCGTGACACATTCCAACATGGTGGTGTTTCAATGCAGGAAATGATTATCCCGCTAATTACTTTGAAATCAAAAGGAAAATGATAAGTGTTAGAATCAGTAAGTTAGAAAAAATAGGCATTGCTGCCGAACAGTTTATTTCAGCTATTGCTGATAAAAAAGTATTTGCATTTTATGGCAAAATGGGAGCAGGTAAAACAACATTTATAAAGGAAGTATGTTCCCAGATGGGAGTAAATAGTGATGTCACCAGTCCCACTTTTTCAATTGTAAACGAATACACCTCCGAAAAATACGGAATGATATACCATTTCGATCTCTATCGCATCAAGAACATTAAAGAATTACTTGATATAGGTTTCGAAGAATATATTTCTTCAGAATCAATAATTTTTAT
>CAZUQY010000004.1:0-29598 GCA_964622935.1 uncultured Bacteroidales bacterium
TTTAATTGTTTTTTCAATTTTACCATCATTGTACAATCTACAGAAATAATATCCTTTTTCCCATCCGCTACAATCAATCTTAACATCACCTGTTTCAGAAAAGTTAATTCTATTTACCTGCATTCCTAAAACATTGTATATCTCAACATAAGAAGAAGGTCCATATTCATTAGCTATAGTAAAAGTATTAACTGCAGGATTTGGATAAACTGAAAAATCATTTAAAACATTAAAATCAACCGCAGTAATTGTAGAATATGTAACTGTAAAGGTTATAAAATCTGATTCATTATCAACATCATACGCTTTATACAGGATTGTTGTTGCTCCAGGATTTGGACCTTGGGTAAATCTAAAATCTCCTTCCTCTGAAGTTTCACCTGCATTTAAAATAAACGTTGCACTTGTTGATCCCCAAGGCATCCCGCACAGCCCTGTTGCTGTTTCAGTATTCGGACTACAAATAGAATGTAATGAACCTTCTATTTGAAGTGTTTGAAGTGTTTGTAATACTTTAACACTCTTTTGACTTCCTGAAGTGTTTTTTACTGAAAAATAGAAATATAATTCCGGTCCATCAACAGTAGTAGGGACAATTAGAGTTTCTCCATTGATTAGATCATCTTGGTGATCATATACTTCGAAAGATTGTGCATTAAGCACAAAAACTGAAGTGCATATTAATAATAACAGAGTAGATAATCTTTTCATATTTAAAATATTTAAAAGTTTTCCTACAAATTTACTGAAAAATCTGCAGGAAAACTTTGATTAGTAACTATTCAATAACAATTTTATACATACCGCCGACATTGTTGCTATTTTTCACATTAACAAAATAGACTCCAGTAGCTAAATCAGAAACATCAACAAATTCACCGGAGATAATTTCTTTACTAATTACTACTTTACCAGTACAATCCATAACTATTACACTAAGTTCTGAGAAATTTTCGAACTCAATAAATAATTTATTATTTGCAGGATTTGGAAATACATTAATGCTTTCATTCTTTATTAATTCAGCATATGTACCAGTTACTGTTATTGTATTAGATTGATTTGTACAAAATTCATTAGACATAACTGCGTAATATTCACCATCAACAGCACAAACATATGTCTGACCTGTTACATCTTCAATTTCAACAGCATCTAGATACCATTGGATAGCATCGTCAGAAGTTGTAGAAAGTTCATATCCGCTACCTAAAACAATAATAGCTTCAGGCATTTCATTTACAGTAACATCAAATGTCTCACTACTTTCGCAAGTCATTCCTTCGTTAACAGTATAAGTTACAGTTGTAACTCCAACAACATCATTTGCAACACTAGCAGGATCAAATACACCTGTGCCAATAAGGAATGTGATTTCTTCACCTTCACAAACAGTAATGTCTTCAGGAGCAATATCCATTGTAGCAACGACAACAATAACATCAAAAGTTTCGGAAACTTCACACTGCATAGCTCCTTCAGCAACTGTATAAATAACAGTTGTAGTAGCAGGAGTACTATTATCTATTGTCGAAGCATCAACATCAAAGACTCCCGTTCCACCTATAACATATTCAATTGTTTCACCTGGACAGACATAAATATCTTCGAGAACGATGTCAATATCATTGTTTTTAACAATAACATCAAAAGTGGTTGTAAGTTCACATGCTGTTCCTCCATTAAGAATGTATGATACAGAAGTTGTTGCAACAATCATGTTGTCAACAGAGGCAGGATCATATACGCCATCACCAACAGAGAAAGTGATTTCTTCACCTGCACAAATAGTAATATCATCATCAATAATGTCTAAAACATCACTTAAAACAATAACGTCAAAGCTCTCGCTAACTTCACAAACACCAGCTTCATCAATAACATAATTTACTGTTGTTGTTCCTGGAGTTGTATTATCCATTGTTCCAGGATCAGTATCATATACGCCCATACCAGGAATCTGGAAAATAATTGCTTCGCCCGGACAAATTGAGATATCATCAAGTTCAATATCAATAGAAATACTAATATCTGTTGATTCAAAGTCAGCAAAACTTCCACCAGAAGCTACCTCAACTCCACCTCTCTCAACAGAATAACTTCCGTCACCATATGAACAGCACATACCATCACTATAAGCATCATAAATTGTAAATGTATAGCAAGCATCTGATAAAGCACAAATTTCCTGTGTGAGTGTTGTTTCATCAGAATAACCAGAACCTTCTGCAATTACAGTGCCTGTTGACTGATCAACAAGATCCCAAGATGTCTCACCAGGATAATCATCAAATATAATATTAACAGTAATCAAATCGTCTGCACTAATAGCAGTTGCAGTTGCAGTATTATTTTCTGTGTAGATATCTGCTGCAAATGAGGCATTAACTACAATTTCGTGTATTCCTAACGACGACAAATTAACTGTAGTCGGGAAAGGATAAGTATAAATCTCCCCTGCAAGAATTGTATAAGTAACAGTTTCTGATACTGGATCTCCACCATCAACAGTGTAAGAAACATCAAATTCTGTTATATCATCGCTACCAAAATTAAATAAAGTAACTAAAATCTCTGAAGCATCAGAATAAACACAATCAACAACATCAGAAACAACTTCAACATCAGTAACAACTAAATCGCTACCAGGATTATTAAGAACTGAGTAATTAGACTGCATTACTTCTTTTGTATCTGGAACCTGAAGAAACAGGACTACTTCAAGATCAAACATTTCTTCAACGAAAGTATCAGACATGTCTTTTGAAACAGAAAAAGTGTAAGGAGTTCCAGCAGTAAGATCTACAGTAGTCCCTGCGGTAGTTGGTAACATTGCCATAGCAACATTATGGAATTCTGTTTCCCCATTTGATGAAACATTCTCTGTAGTTACTTTTTCAATAACAACAACTTGACAAACACCAGAAAAATCAGCATTTGGAGTGATTGTTACATCTACATCAACTTGGTCTCCAACAATTGAGTGCTCGCCTTCAATCTCGAAAAAAGAAGGAATTGCAAAATAATTATCAAAAGCTGCCTGAGTGTATGAAGATCCTGAATCATTATTACCATCAACCCAGAAATCAGGAACAGCTTCAGTTCCATAATAAGTTACCCTATCCGCAGCCATTGGCGTTTGATAAGGATCACCATCACCAGGCCATGATACCTGATATTTCACTACAGTTGAATTTGGAACATTTGCAGAATTAAATACTACTCCGTCAATAACTGGATTTGTAGCAGCACAAGGAGCACAGCTTGAACTTGTCAAAACCTCATGAAGTACTCTTCTTGGAACAACACCTTCAGCCGCTTCAACATCAATAGCTAAAACATTATTTTCTAAATTCTCGTCAGTACCTCCATTTATGTTTGAAATTTCAACCTCAACATTATATGTTGCTGCAGTAGTAAAATCATATTGAACATCATGAGTAAAGGTAGATGTTTCACCATAAGCTATATCGATACTATTTACAGAATAAACAGCACTAACATCAGTTCCATCGATAGTATATACAACATCAAAAGATACAAGATTGTCAGTACCAAAATTTTGAACAGTACCCATAATGTCAACAAGGCCTGTACCAAAAATTGGAGGTAAATCTATATCAACTATCCCAGCATCAAGAGCAGCAGGAGAACCGACTTTAACTAGGTCAAGTCCAATTGCAGCACCATCTACTTGATTATCAGCAATAACTTCTCTAAATGCAATATAAACGCTTTGTCCATCATAAGCACTTAAATCATAAGAATACTCAGTCCATTCTCCAGCTCCAGAACCACTACCATCCCAAGTAATTGTACCGAGGTCGATAGTAAAAGAAGCGGTTGCAGCATCAGTAGTAGAAAGTTTTACTTCCATTACATCTACATATTGCGCATAAAAGTTAATAGTTTCAAAAACAAGCATATCTCCACTAGCAACTGTAATTTGAGGAGAAATCAACCATTGATCGTTTGATGAAGCTCCACCTGTGCTCCAAGTACAATAAGCAATTGCATTACCCCCACCATCAGGTGTAGTAACCGTACCACCAGTCCATCCAGGTATTGGAGTAGTTCCGTCCGTTTGTTGGTTCCATCCAGTACCTCCATCAGGACTTGCTAATGTCCAACTTGTAGGTGGAACGCTAGTTTCAAAACTCTCATCAATCAACATAGCTTTTACACCTTTAGATTGAATTACATGTGAATTACTATTTGGGTTAGTCACCTTATATTTAGGTGCAACATAATTGTAATCCCTGTCTTGCGCATTAGCAAATCCAATTACTAAGAACGCAAAATAATTAAGTAAAGTTTTTTCATAGGATTTAATTTAATAGTTTATAATCGTTGTGCAAGATACGTCCTAATCCTAATAGATAAGATAAAAAGAACTGAATTTATACAATATGACTAAAAATGTGTAACTAAGTAACAATAAACTATTTCTTTAATGCAAAAGAGTATATCTACTTTAAATATGGGTTTCGTTTTGCGATTTTATATAAAAGCACTAAAATATTAAATTAACAGTACTATATCCATCACAAAATGCATTTATTTCAGATACTGTCTATACATTTTGTTTAAATTATTATTATTATTATTTGGTCTGATTATTGCAATTCAACGGATATTTTATCTATTTTTATCGCAATTTTAAAAGTTAAATTATGAAAAAATTCATTCTATTTGTTTTTGCAGGTATTTTAGCTAGTAGTGTTTTTGCTCAGGAAGTGCCTCAAGTTCAGATAAAGGACTTAAACGGAAAAACAGTTAACACAACAACTATTACCCAAAATGATGGAAAGCCTGTTCTTGTAAGTTTCTTTGCTACTTGGTGTAAACCCTGCGTTAAAGAGTTAACAGCATTTAGCGACGAATATGCTGATTGGGCTGAAGAAACGGGTGTAAAAATAGTTGCCATTTCGACAGACAATGCTCGCAGCAGCAGCAGTGTTGCACCATTTGTAAACGCAAGAGGTTGGGAATTTGACGTTTATTTGGATACAAACGGTGATTTTAAAAGAGCAATGAATGTTGGGAATGTTCCTCATACCTTTTTACTTGACGGAAATGGAAAAATTGTATGGCAACATACATCATATCTTGAAGGCGACGAAGAACACACATTTGAAATTATTCAAAAAGTAGCTACAGGGCAACCAATAAAATAATTTAATTCAGACATGAGAAAAGTTATCACTTTAATCTTGGGCTTAACTAGCTTGGGAGTTTTTTCTTTGTATTCACAACAAAATAACGGTGGGCAAGTTTCTGGTAATTTCCAAAGCGATGTCCAATATTATATTGAAGATCCAGAAATCGGAGCTGTTGCTGTAGATGAATTTGTCCTTGTTAACTCATGGGCAAATTTTGCTTATTCGCAAGGCAATTTTTCTGCAGGCTTTAGATACGAAGGGTACATGAACTCATTAATGGGATATCCTAATCAAGGAGGTATAAATGATGGGATTGGAATACCTGTAAAATGGGCAATGTTTACAAATGACAATCTTGAAATAACTGTAGGTAATTATTACGAACAGTTTGGAAATGGTTTAATTTTTAGATCATATGAAGAAAAAACTCTTGGCGTAGACAATGCTATGATGGGTTTTAGAGTAAAATATACTATTGCTCCCGGAGTTTATCTAAAAGGTGTTATCGGAAAACAAAGACAATATTGGGATTATGGACCAGGACTTGTAAGAGGAATAGATGGTGAAATTCAATTTAACGATTTAATCAAGAAATTTAGCGAAAGCAATTTCAGATTTTCTTTAGGTGGAAGTTTTGTTAGTAAATATCATCAGGAGGATCATCCATTTTATTTCTTGCCGAATAATGTTGGCGCTAGTGCAGGCAGAATCAATCTAGCATATAAGGGGATCAATATCAATTCTGAATATGCATATAAAATAAATGACCCTTCTGCAGACAACGGCAATATTTATAAACCCGGACAAGCCTTACTGATTAACACTACATATTCTACTAAAGGTCTTGGAATTGTTTTAGGTACCAAATGGGTTGACAACATGTCTTTCCGATCAGACAGGAACGCAAGTTTAACAGACCTTAACATTAACCTTATGCCAGAAATTTCAAAAAATCACACTTATACTCTTCCTGCGTTTTATCCATATGCAAGCCAACCTAATGGAGAATGGGGCGCAAAAGCAAATGTTTTCTATAAAATTCCTAAGAAATCTTTATTAGGAGGTAAGTATGGAACAACAATTTCGTTATACTATTCAAGAGTCCATGATATTGACAGATCTCCGGTAAATGACACAACGCCTTTAATGGCTGCTGGAACTCTTGGCTATCAAACAAATTTTTTCTCTATTGGAGATGAAATGTTTTATCAAGACATGACTATAGAAATTTCAAAAAAATGGAATAAGAAATTCTACACAAGTATGTCATATGTAAAACTGTTCTATAATTATGAAGTGTTAAGAGGCCAAACAGGACACGAAAATGTAGATGCAAACATTGGAATTTTTGATATGACATATAAAATAAAACGTGGTGTTGCAATAAGAACAGAATTCCAAGGCTTGTTTACTCAACAAGATGAAGGCAATTGGGGACTAGGATTGATTGAGCTAACAATCCCAAGATGGTTTTTTACAGTCTTCGACAACTGGAATTATGGCAATCTTGATCCTGATGAAAGACCGCATTATCTTAATTTTAGCTTTGGTTTTGTAAATGGAGGGAACAGAATTCAATTAACTTATGGCAAGCAACGCGAAGGAGTAATGTGTGTTGGTGGTGTATGTAGGAATGTGCCAGCATCAAATGGTATTGCATTATCAATTTCAAGTACTTTTTAAATATTACTGATATGAAAACAAAAAACTATATATTACTTATCATTGTCGCTTTATTTTTTTCAATATCCTGTGATAAACTTGAAGAGCCGTATGCAAAAGATAATATATTCATCTGGAACGGACGTAAAATGCTAGTTTTAGATTTCACCGGACACACATGTGGCAACTGTCCAAGAGCTCATGAAACAATTGATTTACTTATTGAAGAATATGGGGAAGCAATTGTACCAGTCGCAATTCACTCTACCTGGTACGCAAAACCGTCAACCACAGACACGACTCTTCCATTTAATTACGACTTTAGAACAGACGTAGGTGATTATCTAGGTGGAAGAGATTTAGAAACAGGATTTTATGGAGAATTATTTTTGCCTGTTGGATTAATTAATAATTTAGCAGTAGAAAATTTAAAAGTTCATGGATCCTGGGCAACCGAAATTGCTTTACTTGCATCAACATATCCCGAATATTTGATCAATATAGAACCTGCATACAACGAAACAGACTCTTTAATTAGCTGTGAAATAGATGTAACAACAAACATTGGAAATTCACGAAAACTTGCTCTAACTGTTTTAATCCTTGAAGACCATATTATGCAATGGCAAAAAGATTATTCTCTCGAAAATCAAGACATTGAAGGATATGATCATAAACATGTACTACGTGCAGGTGTTAATGGAGCTTTTGGTGAAATTATTAAAGATAACACAGACGCTTCTGTAATTGACGACCAAATTACCAAATCATATTCTTACAAAGCAGGTGAAGACTGGATTGTTAACAATTGTATTATAGTTGCATTTGTGTATGATTATGACACAAAAGAAGTACTCCAAGCAGAAATGATTCATATAAATGAATAAACTTTTAATAATAATAATTCTCCTGACAGCATCTATTTACGGTTATTGCCAGGATTTCTACGGTGGATTGAATATAGGCATGACCATTTCCCAAGTCGATGGTGATAATTATGGTGGATATCATAAAGTTTCACCTCTTGGAGGTGTTTTTGTCAGAAACACATTCAATGATAAGTGGGGAATGAATTTGGGCATTGAATATAAACGTAAAGGCAGTCGGGAAGCGCAAAAAAACGAATATCATGAAATCACAAGACTTTACAATTTAAGTCTTGATTATATAGAAGTTCCTGTAATGATTTCTAGAAACATTAAACAAATTAGCATCCCAGGTTTATTTAAGTTACAATTTCCAAACGATTTAACTTTTGACTTTGGGGCATCTTATGCATACCTAATTCATTATAAAGAAGAAGTAAATGGTAGTGTTGATCCCCTAGCAACCGAATTCCTCAAATACGAAATCGCAAACCATGTAGGATTAAATTATCGATTAGGAGAAAATTGGTGGGTATCATGGAGATTCTCTTACACATTTATCCTCCTTCCTGTTCGCGAACATCCTGGAGGTCAGGTTTTTTGGTTTAATCGTGGACAATACAACCACAATCAGAGTTTTAGTTTAAAATATGAATTTTAATGACTAAGTCAACTAAAAATATTGTAATTGCAATAACCGGTGCATCTGGTTCGATTTATGCAAAAACTCTTATTGATTATCTGGAAACACTTAACACTAAAATTCCGCTAAATCTTAACATAATATTCTCAAAAACTGGAAAGGAAGTTGCCTTACATGAATTGGGGACAGATTTCACTAAAAGCTTAAACAATAAGATATACGACGAAAACGATTTTTATGCTCCATTTGCTTCAGGTTCTGCCGCAGCTGATGCTCTTGTGGTTGTCCCTTGTAGTATGGGAACACTAGGCCGCATTGCGCATGGCACATCTGACAATTTGATTTGCCGAACTGCAGATGTTATTCTCAAGGAAAAGAAAAAGCTAATTTTGGTTACTCGTGAGACCCCATTAAATTTAATTCATATTAAAAACATGGAACTTGTAAGTCTTGCAGGTGGCATAGTAATGCCGGCAAATCCATCTTTTTATCTTAATCCTAAAACTATTGACGATTTGGTAAATACTGTAATTTATCGAATTGTTGACTTATTAGAAATTGATCATGAAATTGATAGATGGGGATAAAAAAAAGGGTTACTTAAACCCATGAAACACTTGAATCTGTAACCCCACCGCCATATTGCGTGCTATTACAGAAAGATAAATGTTTCATTTCATAAGAGTTATCGTCAAACCAGTCCCTTTAATCAAACCTGTGATTGATAAAAACTTACGAATTAATATTAAAATAATCTCAGGAATGATAAATGGTAACAACATTAGCCCTAAAATAACTTTAACTATAGGTTTTTTAATAGAAATCAAAAGATCAACAATACTATATCTAAACATTGACAAATAATAGTCTGAGATTTTAAGTTGATTATCAGCTATTCCACACTTTTTAATAATTCTAACAATAGACTTTTTACTAAAAGAATAAAGATGCCGTGGAGGTTCGCAATGCCAAAACCGGTACTTCATAACAGCCTTTAGCGAATCAAAAAAAGAGTTTTCCTTTAATGCATTTTTAAAATATAACATCATAGATAAAGCAAAAACAAAACTTGTTTCTAAATTTGATGCTTGAGGTGTTTTAATTACAAGCTTTCCTCCTGACTCGAGTGCCGAATATAATATATTTGTAAACTCAATTGGGTCTTTCACATGTTCGATAACATTATCGCACCAGATGAAATTAAACTTTCTGCCTTCGAGAGATGAATCACTAACAAATTCCAAATCAGACAATCCAAAGTTTTTCTTCACAAACGCAATTGACTCTTTATCTATGTCATAATAATATGAATCGAGCCCCAATTCTTTTGCAGCAGCGAATGCTGCTCCAATGCCACCGCCATAATCCAAAAAACTGGATTTTGATTTTTTTTCTCTAGAATCAATGCAAAAACATTTCTGTAATTCCTGAACGCGCTTTTTTACATGACTCTTGATTTTATCTAATTTGGGTTCATTAAATAAAAAACCCTGATAATAATTAGTTAATTCCTCATCCGAAGGTAATGGAAATGTGTATAATACGCCACATTCTAAGCATTTATAAACATCAAAACCGTTTATTTTCAATATTTTTTTAACTTCACTACTATTACAAATGCTACATTCCAACATAATTCATTTTTGTACAAAAATAAAAAAACCTGAGTAAAACTCAGGTTTTATATAAAGCTAACTATTATTATTTTGTTTTAAACTCCCATTTTGTTTCCTTTTCAGCTACATCAAAAAGATTTCCGTTTTCAAGAAAATATTTGTCGTTTTTTGATACAGTTATCGCAGTGTCTTTTTGAACGTCATATTTTTTTACATCCCTTTCGAATTCTAAGGAAAATTCCCACGCAAACATATCGTTCATATAATCAGTATCCTCTTCTGTTTCATCAGCACCATCTTCTTCTTCAGCTGGCGTTGCATGACGAATAAATGTCAGTTTTTTACCTTTAACAATAAAAAATGGAGGATTTTCAAGTGGCTCTTGGTCCATATATGATGAATATACAAGCCCTTTGTTTAATGCGTCTACATTTTCAAAAATATAGGAAAAATACACTATGCCATTATCGGCATCATTAAGAAATTTAACATCGTTAATCCCATCTATTTCTTTCAGTTCTGTTACAACAGTTTGCAGATACTCTTCAAAATCCTCGTTTTTCATCATAAGTGAGTCACTACCCTCTTCATCACCTTGCATATATTCTACATATTCCGTAAAATCATAAGTGTATTTATAGTTACCCGAAAAGTCCTTATTAAAATAAATTTCCTGCCTAATTACACAACTAAATAGCATTGCAGAGACCACTGCAATCATAGTAAAAGTATAAATTCTCTTTTTCATATATTTCATGGTTTAAGTTTCTTTTTAAAGTAAAACTAAGTAAAATTAAAAAAAATACCAATATAAAAAAATAATATATTAATTTAGCGGTGTAAATAAAAATAGAAAATAATGACTACAAGTAGAATTCTAACCTTAAACGAAGTAATCATCCAAAAACAATCAGCTTTTCCTTATGCCAAAGGCGAATTGTCGCGTCTGCTCAGTCACATAGGTTTAGCAGCAAAGATTGTGAATAATAAAGTCAATAAAGCAGGTTTGGAGGCCAGCATTATTGGCGAAAACAATGTAGTTAACGTTCAAGGCGAGTCACAACAAAAACTTGACGCTTATGCTGATGATATTTTCACAAAAGCCTTACAAGCATCGGGTATTGTTTGCGGAATAGCTTCTGAAGAAAATGATGAAATAATAATTTTTGATGACGATTTATCCTTAGATGGTAATTATGTTATTTGTATCGATCCTCTTGATGGAAGTTCAAACATTGATGTTAATGTCTCTGTAGGCACTATTTTTTCAATCTATCGTAGAATATCTCCCCACGGACAAAAAGTTACTATTGAAGATTTTCTACAACCGGGCATCAAACAAGTAGCTGCTGGATATATTATTTACGGATCATCTACAATGCTTGTTTTTACTACAGGATTAGGAACAACAGGTTTTACTTATGAACCATCTATTGGTGAATTTTGCATGTCTCATTATTATATGGTAACTCCAAAATCAGGTAAAATATACTCCATAAACGAAGGGAACTATGTTAAATTTCCTCAAGGCGTAAAGGAATATATCAAATATTGTCAAGAAAATGACCCAGATACTAACAGACCATACACATCCCGATACATTGGTTCACTAGTGGCTGATTTTCATCGAAATTTACTAAAAGGAGGCATTTACATTTATCCTAAAACAGCATCCGCTCCTAATGGAAAACTCAGATTGTTATATGAATGTAATCCAATAGCCTTCCTTGCTGAGCAAGCTGGGGGCATGGCAACTGATGGGTATGGAAAAAGAACTCTGGAAATAAAACCAACAGATATACATCAAAGAGTTTCATTCTTTACCGGCTCAAGAAATATGGTCGAAAATGCTGAAAAATTCATGAAAGAATATGGTGATGAAGACAGTGAATAGCTGGCTAACAATTATCTTATTATTTATTTTTAGTGCTGTTTGTGGACAAATCAGTGAACCCGTGCTAATAACACATTTAGATGAGCAGGCCGAAGAAACTAGTGGACTTATTCTTGTTGACGCATCACTTTGGACACATAACGATTCGGGAGGCGAAGCAAAACTTTATTGTATTGATACAATTACTGGCAATGTCACAAGAACCGTTATCATAAGAGATGCTGAAAATAATGATTGGGAAGATATCTGCAAAGACGATAATTATATTTATATTGGTGACTTTGGCAATAACTCTGGCGCAAGAGATGACCTTAAAATTTATCGAATAAGTATTTCTGATTTAAGAAACGAATCTATCGATACTGCTAATTGCGAAATCATAAGCTTTTCATACAGCAGCGATATCTATAACGCAAAATATACACACAGAAATAACACAAACTTCGATTGCGAAGCAATGATATCTTTCGAAGACAGTCTTTATTTATTTTCAAAAAACTGGATCGACAAACAAACATATTCTTACGCATTACCAAAAACCCCGGGAGACTACATCGCAACTTTAAGAGATACTCTAAATTGTTCCGGTCTGATTTGTGGGGCAGATTACTGTGCAGAAACGAACACAATAGCTCTAATTGGATACATATATGGAATACCTGCTCCATCAATAATGCTTATCTTATCTGATTTTTCAGAAGATAACTTTTTTGATGGGACAGTAATTAGAAAAGAACTTAGTCTGGATGGTTGTCAAACAGAAGGTATTGTTTTTCGTAGCTCTAACGTTATTTGGTTTTCAAATGAATCATTTTTATCATATACACAATCCTTGTTTTTCTCAGAAATTATTACACAAGATATTTCGGAAACTAATTCTTCTATGGTTTCGTGTAAGGTTTTCCCAAATCCTGCAAATGATAAAATAAATATCACTTTTCCATGTGAAAAGAGAAAATGTCAAATAAATGTTGAAATTTTCGACAGTACGGGACATAATCAAATTCAAAAAACCCTATGTTTAAGTGAAAAGTCTCAAATTAATGAACTAGATATCTCAATACTATTTCCAGGCACATATATTATTAGTTTGAGATATAAAGACCTGTATTTTCGGACAAGATTTATAAACCTCTAAATCTATTAAGATTATTTTAAGAAATAGCTTATTAAGATTCAAAGATTTTTTTGCACTTTTGTAAGTAATAAAATAATATAATAATTAATAAATTTTAACTATGAAGAAAATAATACTACTTTTTGTCAGTACTTTATTCCTGACCGGAATATATGCTACACCAGACGAAGGAATGTGGATTCCCAGCAAAGTCGCTAAATTGAATTACGCAGACATGCAAAAACTGGGTTGTAAACTTACCGCCGAAGAAATTTACAGCATTAATAATTCGAGTTTAAAAGATGCAATCTTTCAATTACAAACAGAAGAAGGAATGGGTTTTTGTACTGGTGAGATTGTCAGCAAACAAGGTTTACTGTTTACCAATCACCATTGTGGCTACGAAGCAATTACTAATTTAAGTACAACTGAACACAATTACCTTGACGACGGTTATTGGGCAAAAAGCCTTAACGATGAAATTTCAGTTCCTGGCATTAGAGTTACTAGAGTTGTTCGTATCGACGATGTAACGGAACGTGTTCTTGCTGAAATAACTGATGAAACAACAGAAGAAGAAAGAGCAAAAATTATCGAAAAGAAAATAGCTGAGATAGAAGCCGAAGCTATTGAAGGTAATGAATATGAAGCTGCTGTTTCTGAAATGTATCAAGGTGGTGAATACTACCTTTTCACCTATGAAGCTTTTGGTGATGTGAGATTTGTTGGTGCTCCACCTTCATCAATTGGAAAATTTGGTGGCGACACTGATAACTGGATGTGGCCTCGTCACACTGGTGACTTCTCTATTTTTAGAGTTTATATGTCTCCAGATGGAAAACCAACAGAAGGTTACAGTGAAGACAATGTTCCTTATGTTCCTCTTCATTCTCTCCCTATTTCTATTAAAGGTGTAAAAGAAGGTGATTTTACAATGATTATGGGATATCCTGGTCAAACTGAAAGATATTTAAGTTCTTATGGTATGATTTACAAAAGAGATTATTTTAATCCAACAATTGTAAACTTGCTTAATGTACAATTAACTACTCTCAAAAAAGATATGGCAGCAAGCGATGAAATCAGATTAGCTTATGCTGATAGTTATGCATCAAGTGCAAATGGATGGAAACTTTTTGACGGTGAAGCCTTAACATTAAGAACAACTGATGCTATTGCACAAAAACAAAAACTAGAAGAAGATTTTCAAAAATGGGTTGACAGCGATGAAGCACGCAAAGCAAAATATGGCAATGTGCTTTCAAGTCTTAAAGAAAGCTATGAAGCGTTCGGTCCTGCAACAACAGATATTATCTATCTATCTCTAGGTCTTCTACAAGCTGGCGAACACGTTATGAACGTACAGTCTTTCATGAGCTTATCTTCATTGCTTGAAGATTCAAAAGGTAATACAGATGCCATTAATATGTCTACCGAAAATCTTAAAGCAGAAGCAGAAGAAATGTTTGAAAAATATTATGTTTCTACCGACAAAAAAGTTTTTACTGAACTTATAATGTTCTACATTAAAGAAGTTGATCCTGAAAAAAGAAATGCTGTATTTGCTGATTATATATTTAAAAGCTATAAAGGCAAAACCGAAGAAGAATCAATAACCAAATTCGTTGATGCTGTTTTTGAAAAATCAATCTTCGCTGATAAAGCAAAAATGGATGCGTTCTTGGCAAAACCTAGCAAGAAAGTTTTGGATAAAGATCCTATGTTTGCTTATGTTCAAGGTGTATTTGGCGATCTTTTCGGCGTTCAAATGGCATATCTAGGGGCAATGGAAAACATTGGTGTAAATGAAAGATTATATATCGAAGGATTACGCGAATTCCAAAAAGACAGAGTTTTCTATCCAGATGCAAACTCAACTTTAAGATTAACTTATGGTACTGTTCAAAGCTATGATCCAAAAGATGCAGTTCATTATAAATATCTTACATATGCTGATGGTATCATTGAAAAAGAAGATCCAACAAATAGTGAGTTTACAATCCCTACTGAATTGAAAGAAAAAATTCTTAACAAAGAATTTGGTCAATATGCTGACCAAACTGGAAATCTTCCTGTTTGTTTCCTTAGCGATAACGACATTACTGGCGGGAACTCTGGTTCTCCAATTATAAATGGCGAAGGTCAACTAATTGGCTTAGCATTTGACGGTAACTGGGAATGGTTATGCAGCAACCTTCTTTTTAGTGTTAAATTACAACGTACAATTAATGTTGATGCAAGATACGTGCTTTGGGTAATTGATGAATTATATGACGCACAATATATTATGAAAGAACTTGATGTAAGAAAATAATCATCTGAGAATTTTACAAAAAAACACTCTGCAATTGTAGAGTGTTTTTTTTTTATAATTACATGAAACTATAAAGATTGACTATGTATCAAAAACACCAATAAATTAATTTATTGGTAAATAAACGTCTCTATGAATCATCAAAAACACATTTATAAAAAAAGTATAAAATCTCGACAAATCACCTAAATTGTATTGATTTGTTTGTTTAATATACATATTTTTAACCGAAAATTTTTACAAAATACAACAAACACAAATAGCTGAAAATGAACACATTAAAAAAAATATTATTTCTTACTACAATCTGTTTAATTGCCATTAGCTCCTTTGCTTCGGAATTATCTGAAAAACTCGAATCTCTTCCAGGAGTTGTTAAAGTAAAAAAACTTGAAACAAGTGATTTTTTTACTGAAAAATACTTAATCGTTTTTGAACATTCTCTTGACCCAAGGATTCCTGAAGCAGGGACTTTTCAGCAAAGAGTTTTCCTTAGTCACAAGTCTTATGATGCTCCGGTTGTTTATATTACAGAAGGCTACAATGCTGATTACGCAGAATCTGCTCATTATACAAATGAACTAAGCAGAGTTCTGGATGCAAATCAAATTTGTGTTGAACACAGGTTTTTTTCAAAATCAGCTCCGGAAAATCTTGATTGGTCATATCTTACAACTAGCCTAGCTGCTTCTGATCATCATATTATTCATGATGCTCTTAAAGAAATATATAAAACCAAATGGGTTAGTACAGGTATCAGTAAAGGTGGGCAAACCTGTCTTTTGTATCAAATGTATTACCCAAACGATGTTGATGCCACAGTTGCATACGTTGCTCCTGTTGCTAATGCACTTGAAGATGGTAGACACGAACCTTTTATAAATAATATAAGCTCAAAAAAAGACAGAAAAAAAATCAGAAACTTTCAAATTGAAATGCTAAAAAGAAGAGAAACTATTATGCCGATGTTTGAAAAATACATTCAATTAAGCAAAATTAGTTTTAGAATCCCGGTTGAAGAGGTTTATGATTACTGTATTCTTGAATATTCTTTTGCATTTTGGCAATGGATAGGAAATACCGATAAAATTCCGTCAAAAAAAGAAACTGACGACAAGTTTTTTCAGCATTTAGTTGCAGTTTCAGGACCAAATTACTTTTCAATTGAAGGGTCAGAGGGAACTCTCCCATTTCTTTATCAGGCAGCCAAAGAACTTGGATATTACGGATATGAAACCGAACCTTTTGCCAAATATCTAAAGATTAAATCAGCAAAAGGATATTTCAATAAAATATTTCTTCCACAAGAGATGCACGTTGACTTCTATTCTCAAACGTCTCAAGACCTTATAAACTTTCTTCAGCAAAAAGCCAAACATACAATTATTATTTATGGCGAATTTGATCCATGGACAGCAGCTGCTCCTGATGTATCAACAAATAAAAACATCTTGAAAGTTGTAAAATCTGGAGGCACTCATAGCACTAGAATTTTTAACTTGTCCGAAAACGATAAAGAAATGGTTTTAAATACCCTTAATGGTTGGATGAAATAAGGGGACTTCTAATAATTAGTTTGCATCAAAATTTTGATAGCTTTTTTACGACAATGGATTTTTTTGAAACATTATAGGGATAAAGTAAAAAAAATGAAGCAATATTTGAAATGCTATGAAAACCCTGCGGGAACAAATATAACAAACAATTTGCTTCGTTAAAATATTCTTGAAAGCTATCTATTTCACTTTGTTCTGGTAAGGTATTTTATAACAAATACCTTAGTGCTATTATCCTTTTCCTCTCTTTCGATTATTCTATTCACATTACCATAAGAATCATATTCATAAGAATTGCTACTCAAGACATTTGACGTGGCATCAAACAAAGTAGATTTAACTAATGCCCCATCATCATTATAAACAAAATCCTTATGACCAGTATTTTGACCACCTTCAAAAATTATCTTCTTACGCAATAATGCCATATCATCATATTCAAAAATCTGCTTTTCAGTGATGTCATTTTTCGAACTATTGCTAATAATTTTGCCCGTCAATTCAAAACCATCAATATTATCAATCACAATATAACTTTGAGTAGCTATTTTTTCATTTTTATCATATTCAGTGATAAATACAGTATCGTTTTTTCTCTGATGTTCAAATACAGATACAATTTCCGAGTTTTTATTATAATTTATCTGTTTCTCAAGCAAGTTTGACTCATTATAAACATACATTATACCGTTTAACAAACTTGAATCAGCTAAAAATCTAATTTCTTCGAATGGTAGATTCTGTTTATTATATTTTACTACCGTAAATGATTCCAACTCCTGACTTTGATTAAAGAAGTAGATTCTTTCTGGTAATCCCTGATTATTATAATAAATTTCCGAAACTAACAATTTATTAGATGAAATAAGGTTATCCTTAACCATAAACAACCAAGTTTGTGACAAATTAATATTCATCATTTTCATTATTTCCCTTTCACGTTGAATATCGTCAAGATCTGTTTTTGTCAATGGAACATTTACTTGAGCAAAAACACTACCCAACATTAAAGTAAACACTATAGTCAAAAGAATACATCTTTTCATTTGTAAAAATCCTATTTTGTTATAAATTCCGAAATTTTAAGCACTTATTAACATAAAAAAAGTGGTGAACACAAAAATTCAATTATTTTTGTTTCACAAATATCAATAAATACTTAGACAATGAAAAGAATTTTTACAATTTTATTAGGATTCACTCTTCTTTTTAATTTCAATCTGCGTGCAGACGAGGGTATGTGGCTATTGTCAATGCTTGGGAAAAACTATGAAGAGATGAAAGCAATGGGGTTTAAACTAACTCCTGAAGACATTTATAGTGTAAACAATGGTAGTATTAAAGATGCAATCGTTGGTTTGGGTAACGAAGGTGCACCTTTCCGTCATTTTTGTACCGGAGAAATTGTTTCTGATGAAGGACTATTTTTCACAAATCACCATTGCGGGTTTGGATCAATCCAATCACATTCTACCGTAGAACACGATTATCTTGCTGATGGGTTTTGGGCTTATTCCAAAGATCAAGAATTATCAAATCCAGGAACAACAGCTTCGATATTAGTTAGAATGGAAGATGTTACAAGCAAAGTTCTTGCAGAATTAACAGATGATATGTCGGAAGAAGACAGAGCAACTAAAATAAAAGAAGTTTCGAAGAAGATTTCTGAAGAGGCAACAAAAGACACTCAATATGATTCTTATGTTGCTGATATGTTTGACAACAATCAGTTTTTTCTTTTTGTATATATCATTTATAAAGACGTTCGCCTTGTAGGAGCACCTCCTTCAGCTATGGGGAAATTTGGTGGTGATACCGACAACTGGGAATGGCCTCGTCATACTGCAGACTTCTCAATGTTTAGAATTTATACCGCACCTGATGGAACTCCAGCGACTTTCTCTGAAGAAAACATTCCACTCAAACCAAAACATTTCTTACCTGTAAGTATAAAAGATAAAGAAGAAGGTGATTTTGCAATGGTAATGGGATTCCCCGGCACAACAAACAGATATCTTACTTCATATGGTCTAGAAGAAACTATAGATGTAACAAACAAGCTACGTTTCGAAATAAGAGACGTAAAAATTAACATCCTACGCGAAGAAATGAAATCAAGCCAAAAGGTAAGAATTCAGTATGCTTCTAAATATGCACGTTGCTCTAACTATTGGAAATATTCAGAACAACAGAACAAAGCTCTGAAACAACTTAACACAATAGGTGTAAAAAGAGATGTTGAGAAAAAATACATGAAATGGGCAAATAACAATAAAACAGAAGCATACAAAGAAGCTTTAACCCTTATTGAGACTGCTTATAAAAACCGTCAGCCATATGCAATCGCAAGAATGTTTTTGATTGAAGGTCTTATTTCAGGTCCAGAATTGCCATATTTTGCTTACCAGTGTTCTGGTCTTATATCTGCTTTAGAATCAAAAGACCAAGATAAAATTGACAAAAATGTAGAATCGATTAAAGCAGCAGCAAAAGATTTTTACAAAGACTACAATGCTGATACAGAAAAAAGATTAATTGCTTCAATGTTTAAATACACTTATGATAATCTTGATAAACAATTCCATCCTGATATTTTTAATCTAATTGAAAAGAAATACAAGGGTGATTTCAATAAATTTGTTGATGCAGCATTTAAAAAATCTGTGTTTGCAACAGAAGAATCATTTAATGCCTTTATTGAAAAACCAAATGTAAAAGCTCTTAAGAAAGACTTGATTTTAACAGCTGGCATAGACATTATCAATAAATATCGAGAAGTTAATGGTCAATTCTGGAGCAATTCAAAAGGCCTTGACAAGGGCAGACGCCTGTTTGTTAACGGTCTAATGACTATTAATAATGATATACTAATGTATCCAGATGCAAACTCTACAATGCGTCTCTCTTATGGTAAAGTTAGAAAATACGACCCAAGAGATGGTGTTGCATACAATTATTACACAACTTTAAAAGGTGTTATTGAAAAAGAAAATCCAAACAGTACAGAGTTTATTGTCCCTGCGAAACTAAAAGAATTGTACTTCGCAAAAGATTTTGGTCAATATGCTAATAAAGATGGCGAAATTGTTACTTGCTTTATTACTGATAACGACATAACCGGTGGTAATTCAGGCTCTCCTGTTATCAATGGAGAAGGTCATCTTATTGGTCTTGCATTTGATGGAAATAGCGAAGCAATGTCAGGAGACATCGACTTTGAAGATAATCTTCAGAGATGTATTAACCTTGATGTTAGATATGCACTATTTATCATTGACAAATATGCAGGGGCTAAAAATCTTATAGATGAAATGGATATCAAAAAATAACTTCTGATTAAAATACTTTTGCAAAAGGCTACTCTCTTTGAGAGTGGTCTTTTTTGTTTTCAATTTACAACTAATACCTTTAGAGTGAGTCAAAAACACATTTTTATACACAGTTATTATTAATGATTAACAATTAATCCTATAAAAAAACGAGTAAAAACCCGTGCCTTCTACAATAATTTATTATTATATCTTAGTCAACAATTTTCAAAAACTCGACATGGCTTTCACCATAACCATCAAGTTTTCCGCCTACTGTAAAATCTTTAACTTTAATTTTCATTGGGACTATTTCTCCATTATCCAGAGCAAATTTTTGTCCATCAGTCAATGAGTTTTTCAACTCCTCAGGATTACTAAAATAACTAAATGTTATAAGTTTTGTCTGATAACCATTGTTGTCGACTATAAGGTTCTTATGTGGATTATGTGCCTCATCAAACTGAATAGATAATTCACTCCACATTTCATCAATCATAATATCTCCACTAATTTCAAATTCACCTTCAAGTGTAAAATTGAAACTATCATTTGGAGTATATTGATAATCAGCAACAGTTAAATTGTTATATACTTCACCATCCTTTAATTCACTTAAAACCAGAATTTGTTCCTTATCAAAGTCAATTTCAGCGCATTTATCCACATTTTCTTTAGATTCGACATCTTTAGTTTCAATTGTCTTTTCCTCAGCTTTGTTATTGCCATTGTTATTACAAGAAATAATAAACAGCCCAAACATCATAATCAATAATAGATTTGTAATCTTTTTCATTTTTAGTTTAATCTTTAGTTGTAATTATTATTTACTCTTTAGCTTTTAACATTATAGATAAAATTAAAAACAATCAAAGATATTAGGATTTTAGAAAAAACCCAAAACTAGTAAGGATAAGACTTCAAAACCCACAATCATTTATTTATAAAACGGTAAACTGCTTTGCAAAACTACCTGCTTTTATGATATATACACCTGCACTTAGTTTGCTAAAATCAAACACATTCTTATGAGATTCTTTAGAAATATTATCCACATTTGAATTTACGAACAATCCGGTTGAAGAATATATATATACTTCAGGCAATTCTTCAGTTAAAGATTGCACTGTTAATTGCTTAACTTGTGAATTGTAGTTTATAATTATTGATGATTCGTTACTAATATTATTTAAAACAATTATTTTTGAATAAAAAAATCTGTAGTCAAAATCTGTTTGCTTGAGTCTATAATATGATTGATATTTCAAAGGATGCTTATCAATTGTTGTGTAATCTAGAACTAATGAAGAGTTTCCAGCTCCAGCAACAAATTCTATTTCTTCCCATTTTTTTGTATCACTTGAACGCTCAACTGTGAAATAATCATTATTTTTTTCACTGGCTGTTTGCCAATCCAATCTTACTACATCATCGTCTTGTTTCGCACTAAAAAATGTCAACTCAATTGGCAAGGTTGTTCCTCCAGTAACATCGTAAGTTTGAAAACCTGTAAGGATTACTTGAGAGCTGTTTAATACTTCATCTTCATTAACTGGATCATTAGGATTTGACACATATGCAACCTGGTGCTTCATTCCAACTATATATTCAGTGTTTTCATTTAAATTCGTAACCAAACCAAAAAAACCACCACTGCCATAATTTGAGTTATCAGGAATATATCTATAATACTCCTCAAGTTTAACATCGGTTCCATCATCTACAAATAAATTATTTCCCGCTCTCATTCGTTGTGGAGTTGATTCATCTAAATTAGATGCACTTACTAAATATTGAGCACCAATAAATAGATTAGGTCCAGATGAATTAATGTCAAAATTAGTTAATAAACTTGCTGATAGTACAGTTGATGGGGATGTGCTAACTCCTGTGATATTCACCCCTGTTGTTCCTAGTTCACTATAAAATGATGGAAAATAGTCATCCCCACTATGAGCTAAGGCAACGGCAATAAGGTTGCAATAATGCGTAGTAATAGTTGATGTGCCACTAACTCGTCTGTGTTGAACTCTAAATTGAAAGCCGCTACCCGCAGTTTGATCTTGAAGCATTGCTACCAAAGAGACAATTCCATCATCCCAAGTATTTATCATTGATCTCTTAACAGGTTTCCCTAAATCAGCCCAATTAGCTCCATCATCAGTGGAATATTGTAATATATACTCTGCAACTGAACTACCATTAGATCTTCCATTAATAGATACGCTTACAAATATATCTCCATCTATGGGTAAAGAGATTGAACTAGTCGTTAAGCCTGTTACTGGCACAAAAGTAGCTGATGTTGTAGTTACATCAGCATCTAACCTTTTTAAATCGTTACTTAATTCATAATTATTTGTTTTTGTAGTAAGAGCCACGGCGGTCATTTTAGTATTTGAATATACATTTCTCCCTGTTTCTGAATTTCCTTGATTGCTATGTTCCAAAACAAAGGTCTTATTTCCACTAAGAAGACTTACATCAAAAATATGTACCAATGTCCCAACTCCCCAACTTTCATCTCCTGTCTCTCCATTTCTTACCATTTGTCGTTTGATAATTCCACTGTTATCCGTTATATCATCACTACGGTAAATTCTATAATTAGCTTCTCTTCCTGTTATTTCAACTCCATCTGGTCGCATATTTATGCCAACTGAAATCAATAAATTTGACATATCAGTAACATCAATTGTAACAGAAGCTATATCCGTCCAGGCCTTTGAATTATCGGTAGTTGTGCCATCCCCAGTTCCAGATGTTGACAATAAGTAATCTTGGGCATTAGTTGAAAGTGTCATCATTAAAATGACAAAAAGAGCTAACAATATTTTTATAGATTTCATAATATCTGAATTATTGTAAAATTTAAAATTGTATTTAATTAGTTGCCGATTCAAGATCGTTAGTGAACAAATTATTCTATCACTACTTTTCTCTATACAAACCTAATGCAAAAGCTTGCTAATGTAAATGTAGATAGTAGAAATTATTAGTTCATTTGTATAAATATGGGGGTCTCTTCAATATCTCCGAAAAGACATTGGTATAAAAATTATAAGACTCATTCAATGCCTATAGTACATCCGTATAAACACCCTCAAATTACTAGAAGCGTCATTTTTCTTCCAAAAAAAAAAATTGGTGCTTCGTTAGACAGATGTTTTTATAATTTCTCTCCACACGTGTCTTCTTGCCAGATTATCAACAATTTAAACATTTCTAAGGTTTAACGAAAGAAGAAATACCTTTATAATCGCGTCAAAACAACAACCCTATGATTATCAGTAAAGACTAGCTTGTAACCATAAGTAGTACATAAATAATTAATTGTTTGACTTGAGTAAAAGCAAACATGCGTTGGGTCAATAATATAATACCAATCAGCAAAATCATCGGAGTATGAATTAAGCTCAGTCATAATTGCTAAAACACCATTTGGTTTTAGCATAGAATTGATAGTTTGCATTTCTGTTTCGGGAGAATAAAAATGCTCGAAGCACTCTGTTGCAAAAATAAAGTCGTATTGCTTTTCCTTTAATTCTGGAAAAAAGATTGGATCATAATAATCACATGAATACCCGTCCAATTCAAGGAGCTTTGCTAAAACAGGGTTCGGGCCACAACCATAATCAATTCCTTTGTTTGCTGGTTTAATGAATTCTAGTGTTGGTTTTATTGTTCTATTTAAGAAGTCAACATATCCTTGATCTTCAATATTATTATTGTGCAAACCATATCTTGACTCTTCTTCTGACAGGTTTAAGTAGTGTTTTGGATCTAAAAACACCAAATCGCATTGCGCACATTTATAATAATCTTTTTCTTTTACGCTTGCAAAAACGCTAACTTGATTACTGCTACATAAAGTGCATTTCATATTATATAATTACCTTTATTAATAGGATATTTTATCTTAGATTTTTAAAACCATTTTCAATTTCAAAACTAATTTTATCAAAAACTTCTTCAAATGTCCCAATACCATTTATTTTTTCCACCCCATGCAGCTCATTGTATTTTTCAATTACAGGCACTGTTTTAGTTTCATGCTCCTGTAAACGTTGTACAATCTTCGCGGTGCTATTATCATAAGGCATACAATCGTCTGTTTTTGATCTTTCATCTAAGCGGCGTATCAACTCCAAAGTAGGAACCTCAATTTCAATAATCTGAGATAATGCCGTCCCATGCTTCTTAAGCAAGCCATCGAGAATATATGACTGTACTAATGTTCTAGGGAACCCTTTAAAAATAAATCCTTTAACATTCTTCGAGTTTTCCAGCTTTTTCTCAATCAGTTGTACTACGATTTCATCAGGCACTAATTGTCCATTTTCATACAATGCTTTAATATGCTTACCGATTTCTGTTTTCTTTTCAATTTCTTCACCCAACATAGGACCCGTAGCAACATATTCTAATCCATATTTTTTTGCAATTGCTTTTCCTTGTGATCCACGACCAGAACCAGGATATCCAAATAAAACAATATTCAGCAACCTCTTACTCAGTTCATCCTTGATAGTTTTATTGATTTCATCTCTAACTTTTTCAATCGCTTTTATTCCGTCAACTTCGTAGTATAAGCCCTTGTCTTTATAAAAATTAAGAACAGGTAATGTTTTATCATTATACTCTCTTAATCGATTTCTAATAACCTTTTCGTTATCGTCTGCACGACCACTTGACTTTCCTCTTTCGAGTAATCGTCTTACAGATTCCTCTTCGGGAACTTCGAGACTAAAAAGACAATTCAGAGATGTATTTAATTTAATCATTAAACCTTCCAGAATATATGCCTGAATATAGGTTCGAGGAAAACCGTCAAACAAGAATCCATTTGCATCCGGATTTTCTGTAATGGTTTTTTCAATTATCTGGACAATAATTTCATCAGAGACAAGACCACCCGAAGCAATAATGCTTTGAGCATCTTTTCCGAGACGTGTCTGTTCTTTGATTTCTTTCCTCAACAGGTTTCCTGTGGATATATAAAACAAGTTATACTCCTTAATCAGAAATTCAGATTGGGTACCCTTCCCAGCACCTGGAGGACCAAATAGTGCAATGTTTAGCATAGCTTTAATTTTAATGCAATATACAAATTATGTATTAAAAAAATACTAGCAATGATAAGTTTATGTTAAACACCGTTTAAAAAATAGTTTTATATTTGCACCCATATTAAATGACTTATGAATAAGAAAGTAATAATATCAATAGCAGTAATCTTAGGCATATTAATAGCTGATCAGATTCTAAAATTTTATATTAAAACAAATTTTGCATTAAATGATAGCGTTACTTTAATAAAAGGTTTTGGAGAACTTCTATTTGTTGAAAACTCTGGAATGGCTTTTGGCATGAAGTTTAGTGGTACAGGCGGAAAAATTGCATTAAGTGTCTTTAGGTTGGTCGCAATTGGAGGATTAGTATATTATCTTATCCGTTTGATTAAAAAAAATGAACACATTATTTTAATAATCTGTCTATCACTTGTTATTGCAGGAGCTACCGGAAATTTCATAGATAGTGCTATTTACGGA
This sequence comes from uncultured Bacteroidales bacterium, assembly GCA_964622935.1. Taxonomy (GTDB): domain Bacteria; phylum Bacteroidota; class Bacteroidia; order Bacteroidales; family ML635J-15; genus Bact-19. The sequence goes on from CAZUQY010000004.1 coordinate 25,691, forward strand.
TTAATCTTTGATACTGGAACCACATATGATCCAGGAATAGAATATTGGGTAGGATACCGTGGCATTTCTCAATTCAGCAGCGAAGGCTATTCAAAACCATTAGTTGGTTGTGTTGTGGACATGCTTCATTTTACAGCAAAATGGCCATCTTGGGTGCCACGTATTGGTGGACAAGAAATCTTTAAAGCAATTTTTAATATTGCAGATTCAGCTATTACAATTTCAGTATTCCTAATGATTCTCTTTTATAAGAGGATTTTTCCACACAATAAAACAGTAAAAGAAAAATCTAAAAATACTCCTGAAGCAGAAATAAAACTAGAAGATTAATTATACATTTTTTTTCTTTGTTTGTCAATTATTTGACACAAGTCAATAACAATTAGTCACTTTTATTCATTGCTGTACATGCACCATACCACTTGCTCTGCCTCACTTCTTTTAAAGAAAACAATTCGGGAGAATTATAATATTTCAATTTCTAAATCAAAACCTGCTACTTAACACAATTCATTTACTATCAATTTTGAATTGTTTTTTATTTCTCAATTAAAAAAAAACATTAGTTTTGTCGTTTTAAAAATTATAAGTTATGTTATTATTATCAAGTTCTGCGGTCCATGTTGATATCCCATTATGGGCTATCATTCCTTTTGTGTTAATGCTGCTTATGATTGCAGTAGGTCCACTATTGTTTCACCATTGGTGGGAAGAAAACAAAAACAAGCTTATTGTTTCGATGGTGTTGGGAATTCCAACAGCAGTATGGTTAATTTCTAGAGACCTTACCCATGCATTACAGCATCAGTTATTATTTGACTATATCCCATTTATTGTATTGTTGGGATCTTTGTTCGTAATAACTGGAGGGATTCACCTCAGGGGTGACATACAGGCAAAACCATGGATAAATACCGTTTTCTTGTTAATTGGGGCTGTCCTTGCTTCATTAATGGGAACAACAGGAGCAGCGATGTTACTTATTAGACCTGTTATTAAAACAAACTCCGAAAGAAAATACAAAGTTCACACTATATTGTTTTTCATTGCAATAGTAGCAAACTGTGGCGGATTATTGACTCCATTAGGAGACCCACCACTTTTCTTGCTTTACTTGCGTGGTGCTGAATTCACATGGTTCGCACACATGTTGCCAGAGTGGGCTTTTGTAAACGGAATGTTACTAATTATTTATTTCATAGTTGATTCATATTTTTATAAAAAAGAACCACTTGAAAACATCCGTTTTGATAGAACTAACATAGAACCAATAAAATTAAAAGGTAATCTAAACTTTTTATGGCTTGTTGGTATTGTTGCTTCAGTTGCATTTATAAACGGACAGTATGTAGAGGCTATTCACGAAAACCACAATCTTGGTTTCCTCCGTGAAGGTGCAATGGTGCTAATGGCTGTTTTATCCCTAGTCTTTACTTCTAAAAAGTTACGAGAAGCAAATAAGTTTACTTGGGTACCGATTACAGAAGTTGCTTTCTTATTTATAGGTATCTTTATTACTATGATTCCAGCTTTGCTTTACTTGTCAGCAAATGCAAATTCATTTGGATTAACGACTCCTGAACATTTTTATTATGCAACAGGTACGCTAAGTGCTTTCCTAGATAATGCTCCTACTGCGGTCTCATTCCATAACCTTGCTATTGGTATGAATCAAGGTGCAGTTGCAATTGTTGGTGAAGGATTTGTAGCAGGTGTCCCTGAATTACTACTAACAGCAATAAGTTTGGGCGCAGTTTTCTTTGGTGCAATGACATACATTGGCAATGGACCAAACTTTATGGTAAAAGCAATTGCAGAAGAAAATAAAATAGAAATGCCAGGGTTCTTTGGTTACATGATCAAATTCTCACTGATTGTTTTATTACCACTTTATATTATAACACAACTGATTTTTATATAATCAAATAATTAAAGAAAAAGCCCGAAAACAATTCGGTTTTTTTCTTTAATTATTTTGTAAATTAATTTTTGTAAACAAAAAAATAAATTGTAGTTTTGCAATCTCAAAAGTTCTTTGTCCGATGGTGTAATGGTAGCACTTATGTTTTTGGTACATACAGCCAAGGTTCGAATCCTTGTCGGACAACAGATGGCGAAAGCAAATAAACGTAAAAGCCTGATTTCTAACGAAGTCAGGCTTTTTTCATTTAAGAAACTTCTGTAAAATACAGCAATTCTAGGGGTTTTGCGGTGTCCAAATCGAGCCCACAGCAATCTCAAAATCGTGGACACCGAATAAGGTTCTAATGCGTTCTTTTTCAGTGTTTTGCGTTCTTGTTTTTAATCCATAAATTATATCTTTAACTAATTAAAAATTGATAAAATCATGGAAAAAAGAAACACTTTTAGTGTCCATTGTTATTTAAGAAAATACAGAGCAACAATTGAAGGTGAAGTGCCTGTTTATCTGAGGATTACAGTAAACGGACAAAGAGCAGAGATGTCAATGTCTGTGACTGTTGCAAGAAGTAATTGGAGCTCAAATACCGGACGTGCAATTGGCAAAACAAAAAAGATTAGAGACATTAATTCACTAATTGATTCTGCACAATCTACCATATATGAAAAGTATAAATATCTTCGCGAAACTGGTAAAAGTGTTACGGCATTGTCTGTTAAAAACTCATACCTTGGCATAATCCCTGAAGAAGAAAAAGGCAAGAAACTTATTGAATTATTTCACGAACATAATATTAAGTTTGAACAACTTATTGATATAGACTATTCAGCATCTACTTTAAAACGATATAAGACTACGCTTAAGCACACACAAACATTCATAAGACAGAAATATAAAATGGATGATATTTACTTGTCAGAATTAGATCATAAATTTGTTGTCGATTTTGAATTCTACTTTAAAACAACTTGTAAGTGTGCTCAAAACACAACAAATAAGTATATTCAAAATCTAAAGAAGATTATTAACCTAGCATTGGCAAATGGTTATATAACAATAAACCCTTTTGCAAATTTCAAACTGCGTTTTAAGAAAGTTGACAGAGGCTTTCTAACGGAAGAAGAACTAAATCTAATCATTAACAGGAAGTTCTCCGTTAATCGTCTTGAACAGGTTAGAGATTGTTTTATCTTCTCATGTTTTACTGGTCTAGCTCACGCCGATATTCTGAAATTGAGTCAGAAACATATTGTCACAGGAACTGATGGAGGAAAATGGATTAAAATTCATCGTAAAAAAACAGACTCGCTTAGTAGTATTCCGATTCTTGATGCAACACAAAAACTACTGGACAAATATAAAACCGACCCTTATTGTATTGAGAAAAATGTTTTACTCCCTGTAAACTCAAATCAAAAGATGAATGCTTATTTAAAAGAAATTGCAGATCTATGCGGAATTGAAAAGAACTTTACTAGCCACCTCGCTCGTCACACATTTGCTACTACTGTTACTCTCAATAATAATGTACCAATTGAAACAGTTTCAAAAATGCTTGGTCATTCATCAATAAATATGACTAAGATTTACGCCAGGCTACTTGATAAAAAGGTCGGGCAGGATATGATGCATTTGAATGACAAATTCTAATAAATTTGTCTTAGTTAAAAGTCAACTTAACAGTTTACAGTTGCAGAAGTAAAGTAAACATATAGGTTGACTTTATCCTTTACATATAATAGTAGACTTTTTTTTAATTCTTAGGAGAAGATTGGCGGAACTCATTTATAATCCTTAATTAGTTCACTTTATGCTGATAGGGGACATGATTATTATATATAATTGCCCATTTAATAAATTTCTTATATTTGCAACTGTGAATATGAAATCTATATTTATTTTCTTTATAGCCTTTTCTCTTTGTGCAAATAGTTTTGCACAAGACTCCCGTCAAGACGAGGACAAGCAACATATAATCGATTCGCTA